>NZ_FPJC01000059.1:0-1508 GCF_900119265.1 Pseudomonas sp. NFACC04-2 | reverse complement strand
CGTCATTGACATACAGGTCGACTCGATCCCAAGCCTCCAGCGCCCAGGCGTGACGCTGCATCTCCACCAACGGGTCAATCAAGCATTCGAGCCCCCGAGGCTGGTCGTCGTAAAGGCTTTTGGGGATACCCCCATCAGCGATGCCAGCCGGTTTCACTGGTGTGATCCAACCTGGAATGATCACAGGAAACAGCTCGAATAAATCGTCCAGGGTGGAAGATTGGATATCCATCGGGTTCTCCTGGCAGATGATGGGGCGTTAGCCGCTTGGGTAGGGTTATCACACGCCAGACCGAAGCAACTGCCTACTGTCAGAACTTACAGGTGGATCAGGTTTAAGATGAGCGGTTAGCGACGGGCTGATGTTGAGTGATCACTCGGTGAAGTGGGTCCCCACGCAAGATGAGCTGGAACGACAAAACCCACCGTGTTCATTCAGGAATGGGTGGGTAGGGGCACGCCAGGGCCTGACGCCCTGGGGACTCAGGTTGGCGACCTTCTTCCAATTCCGATAATTCTCATGATCGAAAACCCAATGCTTGAGTAACGTCGGAACGGTAGGGATCAATGACGGCGTTGGTCCGCTTTAGCTGGATTTCAAGGTACCGGTAGTAGGTGGCCCGACCTATTGCTGACGAACCCAGCCATAAGTTCGTCCAGTTTGCCGGGACCTGAAAGACGTCAGCTATGTTGTGGTAAGCGAATTCATAATCGGCGTCGTATATGAAGTTGATACTCAATAGCCAGTCGTAAGCCTGGATGGCGTTGAGAGGCCCCCCATTGACGACGATTTCGTATTTACGCGAGACCCTGACATCGTACGAGGCTGTCTGCCCATCGCTGTCTGTTACTGTAATGGTCGAGGTCCCGTTGCGCAGTCCTTGAACTATCCCCGTTCCTATGTTGACAGTTGCAATGTCGGGATTGCTGGAGGTGTAGGTGTATGGAGGTATTCCATCGCTGGCCAAGCGCTGCTCGTTATCGATGACTTCGGGCTGCCTCCGTGGCCACGGAGCGTTGTAATAGTTGAGACGATTGAGCTTCATTTCGGATTGATCAATGGACAATGGACGTACCGTAGTAAGAGTGCGCACGTTCGAATACACGTTTGTGCTGTGGTAAAGCGATTTTGCGTACAGGCGGTGTGGACCCACCTGGACGATTATTTCTTTCGTCCATTCACCCGTTGTCGTATCGGCTGTCGCCCTGCCCATGGGAACCGCACTGGCTCCGCTTCCATCGTAAACCTCGATTTCTTTTCCCTTGTGTGCATGACCTGATAATTTCAGCGTGGTGCTAGTTGTCCGTCCTCCATCGGAGATTTCTTCATCGTCGGCGTCTTTTACGCTGTCGAGGGCTGGGGGCGTTAGCACACTGTTCAGATGAATATCCAAACGTTTGGTAGGCGACCGATTGAAGTTGCCCAACTGATCGAAAACCACGAACTCCGCCAGCGTGTTGGGGTTGTCACCCGCTTGTTGGAAGGTGTCGGTGAACAGGGTTTTCAC
>NZ_FPJC01000031.1:0-48087 GCF_900119265.1 Pseudomonas sp. NFACC04-2 | reverse complement strand
CACCCGGCAACCGCCAGAACTCGTCGGAAAATTCTTTTTGAATCAAATTTTTGTCCGACCATTCCCACAAAAGCCTGGTTGACTGTGAGGGTGGTGTGTATATCCGTTTCTGCGGTTGCGGCCGCTGGCGGTTCCGCCCTGACGGCGGCTCACTTTTGAGAAGCGCAAAAGTAAGCAAAACGCTTCTGCCCCACCACTTGGCACCTCGCTTTGGCTCGGTGTGCCCTCACTCCGGCATTGCTCCGTGGGCCCGCCGCGAAGGGCCATCCATGGCCCAGCGCGGCTATCCCGGCATCCATGCCGGGATGCCCACTACGCAATACCTGCGTTCGGCCATCGTGGTTAACGGGGCTCCGAGATCAACGTCCACCGCGAGGCGGCCTGATAGCCGACCTGGTTCTGGGTGATCGCGTTTCTCCTGTGGGAGCGGGCTTGCTCGCGAAGAGGCCGGAGCATTCAACATATTCATCGACTGTGCCATCGCCTTCGCGAGCAAGCTCGCTCCCACAATGGGATCGCACTAGGACCGGAAGAGCCAGGTCGGCTATAAGGCCGCCTCGCGAGCAAGCTTTGCTCCCACAGATCTGACAGGTGTACGAGCGGGAGAGCCAGGCCGGCTGTCAGGCCGCCTCGCTTTTGATCTTGATCTCGGACGCCCCGTTAACCACGCTGGCCGAACGCAGGCATTGTGGAGTGAGGGCATGCCGAGCCTAAGCGAGGCACCGAGTGGTGGGGCAGAAGCACTTTGGTTACTTTCGCCTGGGCCGGCATTCCGGCTTTTCGAAAGTGACCCGCCGTCAGGGCGGAACCCTAAGCAGCCGTTACCGCCGCAATGGATATGTACTCGATCAACACACAGCCGTCGCGAGCAAGCCCGCTCCACAGGAAAAACCGGACCTTACAAGCGCCCCGCCGGCGCATACGGCACAGGATCGATCACCGGCTCACGCCCCAACATCAGATCCGTAAACAACTGACACGACGCCGGCGCCAACACCAGCCCATTACGATAATGCCCGCAGTTCAACCACAACCCAGCAACCCCCGGCACCTCGCCGATGTAGGGAACACCTTCAGGCGAGCCAGGCCGCAACCCGGCCCAATGCCCCACCACCTCGGCACCCGCCAGCGCCGGAATCAGTTGCTGTGCAGAAGCCTTCAGGCTCTCCAACGCAACCTCGGTCGGGGTCTTGTCGAAACCTTCGCGCTCCAGCGTACTGCCAACCAGGATGTGCCCATCACGACGGGGGATCGCATAACGCCCCTTGGCCAGCACCATACTCGACAAGAAGTCCGACGCGCATTTGTACAGAATCATCTGGCCCTTGACCGGCTCGACCGGCAACTTCAGCCCCAGCGTCTTGAGCAGTTCACCACTCCAGGCCCCCGCCGCCAGCACCACCTGATCGCCACGCATCGGTCCCGCCGAACTGTCCACCCCCACGACACGCCCGCCATCGCGGATGAACCCGCTGACCTCGCAATGTTCATGAAGCGTGACATTGGGCAACGCCTGCAACGCCGCCTTGAGGGATTTCACCAGCCGAGGGTTACGCACGTTGGCCACGCCAGCCATGTAGATCGCCCGGGAAAAACCCGCACCCAGCACCGGCACGGCGTCGTGGACCGTCGAGATATCCACGGCCCGCAGCGGGCGCCCTTCCCGCTCGGCCCAGGCCAGCGCTTCGTCCTGGTCGTCCAGGTCCAGCCAATACAGCCCGGTCACGTGCACTTGTGGATCGATCCCGGTGGCCGCGAACAAACGCTCACCCAACTGTGGATAAAAATCCTGCGACCAATGGGCCAGCGCCGTGACCGCCGGGCTGTAGCGCCACGGGTACAACGGCGAAACGATACCGCCGCCGGCCCAGGACGACTCCTGGCCGACATTGGAACGGTCCAGCAGCACCACACGTTGCCCTTCGGACGCCAGATTGAACGCCGTCAGCAGGCCGATGACTCCGCCACCGACGATCACCACTTGCTGTTGCCTGGTCATGTTCTGATTCGACTCACTAAAACAAAGGGCGCCAACACGCGCCCGGATAAAGAAACTCAGCGGCCCCAACAATCCTTGGTGGTCAGCCCCGCAGTGGCGTTGAGCATGCCCCGTGCCCCGGTGTTGTTGAGGGTGAAGTCACCGCACTTGTCCGTGGCCATGGACGAACCGCTCTTGCGTACGGCGGTCAGGGTGAAACTCTGGTCCGCCAGCGTCTGGGTAATGGTGTAGAAATCGTTGCCGCTGCTCAGCCCGGTTGCATTGGTGTAGACGTTGTTCTTCGAATAGTAGCGCTCGAGAATTTGCGCCTGCTCGGATAAGAGCCCGGCAATTTCAGTGCGTCGGCCCTTCTTCATGTATTCGGTCAGGCTCGGATAGCCGACGGTGATCACAATACCGATGATCGCGATCACGATCATGATTTCGATCAAGGTGAAACCCCGGTTGGTTCTGCGCATGCTTTGCCCTCATTGTATTTGCCGCCACATGATGCGGCGGCTGCCGCCCACGGATTTTTCCAGCAACTCGGTGATGTTGCCGCTGGAATCGTTGACGATCATGTTGGTGGCCCCGCTGGCGCTGACGACGGCACTCAAGGTCGGGATACCGCCAGTGAAGACCACCCCGCTGGAAATCGTGTCGAGGGTATTGAGCGCACCGTCACCGTTGGTATCGAGCACCGCGTAGTTGAGCATCTTACCGTTGAACGCATCCACTTCGATCAGTTTTCCGGTACCGAAGCTGGCGCATGGGTCGGTGGTGTCCACGGCGGCCGTGGTAAAGACCACGCGCCCGCTCACCAGATTGGCCGGGTTGATCACCCGCTCCCCGGTCAACACGTTGTTGTACACCAGGGGCAGGTACCAGCCCTTTTTCGAAGGATAAGCCACGTCGGTCTGACTGGTGGTCACGAATTGCCCCGTGGTGCCTGAGAACACCCCGGTGATCGACTGCGCCTGCAGGCTCGACACCGTGATTTGCCCCGCACCGCCGATGGCGTCCCAGATCGAGTAGAACCCTTGCAGGTCCTTGTTGAGTTTGTCCGCCGTCTCGTTGAACTTACCGGTGCCGAAAAACACCTGGGTGCCGCCCTGGGGATTATCGGCCAGCAACGGTTGAACGGTGATTGGTTGGGTCGCGCCGCCGGGGGCGGTGAACAGCGGCTGGCCGGCGAACGCCAGACCCCACGCGGTGGGTGAGGTGCCGCTGAGGTCGAACTTCCACATCCGCCCCTTCAAGTCGCCACCGTACGCGGCCTGCACCACATTCTGGGAGTTGACCCGCAACTTGACCGACGACAGGCCGTTATCGGTCTCACTGCTGCTGATGACGATTTTGCGGATCAGCGAACCGTCACGGATATCCACGACGTACAACGCCGCCACGCCGCTGTTGCTGCCATAGCCGTTGGCGATGAACGCCGCCCAGCGACCGTCCGCCAGGCGCGCGACCTCGGGGCGTGCGTAGGCATAGCCCAGGTCATTGAAGGCGTTGGCGGTGCTGGCAACGGTTGGCGCGCTGATTTCCCACAGCGCCCGAAACGCATTGCCCGCCGCCGCATCGAACAGTTGCACCGCGAAGAACGTCTTGCCGCCGGCCCCCGTGCCGCCCAGGGCCACTGTCTTCCAGGCGCTCCCCGATTGCACGTCGAATACACCGACCTGTCCATCCACCAGGAACTTGTGGCTCACGCCGTTGATGTAGTTGGTGTCGGCGATGTCCTGCAACGAAGGCAGCACGTTCGAAGGCATGTAGGCGTAACGCCGCGTGCCGTTTGCACTGTTGATGACACTGAAAAAACCATCGTTGCCGTTCACCACCAGGCTGGCGCTCATGTTCGTCGCCTTGGTCGCCAGGTAGGTGCTATAGCTGGTGTCGTTGAGCAGGTCCGCAGCGGTCTGGTCATTGGGCGATGCCAGCACCAGCGGCGAATTGATAATGTCCCCCAGCAACGCGCTGCGCACCTTCAGGCCGGTCTTGTTGACGCCCTTGCTCCACTCCACCAGGTCATTGCCGGTGATCCCCGTGGGCAGGTTCTGGCTGAGGCTGGTTTGCTGGGCCGGCGAAAAGTTGCCGTAGGCCAGGGTCACCGGCACGTTGGTCGCGGTGTTCCAGGACTGATAGATCGGTGCCGTGGCGCCGGGCACGATAGCGGTATCGGTGGTCCATTGCACCGCTGCCGTGTTGACCGTGCCCGCCGAGGTAAAGCCAAACGCCCGGATGGTGCCTCGCCAGTCCTTGGGGTCATACGTGGTCTGGTAGTAGCTGGAGGTGCTCGACAATGTGGCGGCGTTGGTGGTGCCGCCGCCTCCGGAGCCAGCCTTGGATGTGATGTCGCTCAAGGCCGACGACAGAGCCGAGTTCAAGCCTTCGCTATCGCTCGCCGGATAATACTTGCCCGCTCCGTAGCGGGCAGCATCGGACAACATCTGGTTGGTGACGGCAAAACCCACGGTGTAGGTATTGAGATACTGCCGGGGAAAATCCGTGGTGTTCCAGCTTTTGCCGGTGGCGTCGGTGCCGGTGGAGCGCATGTCGATGTCGAAGGCGAACTTGGCGATGTCATCCAGGTAAAGCGTGTCGCCCTCACTGTCACCACTGGCGTTGTCGCCATCATTGCTGCTGATGCCATCCCAGTTGGGCAGCCGGGCGCCGCCCGTTGGGGTACCCTGCGGGTCGTTGGTGGGGAATGTCCGGTCATAGGTGGGCAAGCCGTCGGTGATCACCACGCCGAAGTTTTTCTGGCATCGATACTGGATCGGGCTGGTGTAGGTGGCGGGCGTTCCATTGTAGTAAGGCGCCATCCCCCTGAAATAACGGGTGACCTCGTAGTAGCTCTCGGCCAAGGGGGTATTGGCGACCGCACCCAGGCCGTTGATGGCGCTGATCAGCGCGCTATAGTTGCTGTTGGCTTGGGTCTGGGTCACGCTGCCGCTGACCGGTGACAGATCGCTGATGGCGCGAGCGATGTAGCCCCCGGGGCCGGAATTGCTGAAGTTAGGTGGATTGAACGTGGCGAGGCCGATACGCAGAGCGCGGTTATTGGCGACCAGGTCGTTAGAGACATCCCGTGCGACGTTGATGCGATAGTCATTGGGGATGGTGCCGGTGGTGAAGTCCCGACTCGAGCCGTTGGCCAAGGTCACCAGGTATGCCAGGTATTTAGCGGTGTAACGGGTATCCCCGTTCCCTACCGGGTCCGGCAACCGCAGACAGATCCGCCCGATGCTGGATCGATAGAAGCCGTACCAACCAGACGAGCAGCCGCCACGCAACAGGCTCAACAACAGGATATTCGAGTCGTCCTGGTCCAGCTCATACCTGTCATTGCAATTGCTGCTGGAACTGCATGCAAATGTGCGTGTTTGCGTCGCCGCCGGATCAAACCCCGCCGCCCAGATAATGTTGTTCATGCTCCCCGAATCATCGATCAGCAGCATCACGTTCGGCGTGACGGCGGCCGCACTCAGCAACGGCGAATCCGAAGGCGTGAACGCATAGGCCGGCGCCGCCAGGTAAAGGCTGAGCAACGCCCCCCACAGTACCTGCCACCAACCACCGCGCACCTCAGTACTTCGCATAAATGCTCTCCACCACGCTGCGCTGGTTATTCCCCACCACCGCCACCGCCGTGATCCGATACAGCGTCGCCGACGTATTGACCGGCACGTTGACCGCCGTAAGCGTCGTGCCAATATTTTGCACACCATAGAACCCACCGGCGGCAGCAACCCATAGCACCCCCGACGACGAATTGCGCCCGGCCCCCGTCAGCGTCGCCGACTCGGCCGGCGGCGCGCACTGGGTCGTGGTGGTACACACCGGCAATGAGTAGGTTTCGACCTGCACCGCGCTTTCCCCCACCCTTAGCGCCGCCTCGGCCACCTGGAACGACTGGTTGCGCTGCATGACGCTGCTGGTCATTTTTTCCTGGAGGGTGGCGCTCTGCATCGATGACAGACCGATCAGCGTCAGCAGCAACAGGAAGACCAGGCTGACCAGCAATGCCATGCCCCGCTGGCGGTGCACCTGCCCCATCGAAGTCATCTCCTTCATAACAATCGGTTGCGCAAGGCGGCAACCACATTGAAGGTCTGCTCGCGCACTGCGTTCCTCGGATCAAAAAGCGTCAGGGTCAGGCGCACGCTGCGGATCAGTGCCGGGTCAGGCGGATTGCTCGTATAGCTCGACGCCGCGATGTCCGTCGCGCTGCCGGCCACGCCAAACGTCACGTCGAACGCCCGCACATTGTCCACCAGCACCGACAAGGTCGGGTTGCCGGCGCCGCTGCCCAGCAGCAATTGGTTGTTGTTGAAGCTGTAGACCAGTCGGCGGATCGGGAAGGCCAACTGCCCCGCCGCCGGTAGCCGCGCGTTGGTATAGGCCGTCGCCGAGGTGCGGCAATCGGAGACGACGGTCCAGGTCGGAGCGCTACCGCCACTCCCTACGTCGGCGGTCACCAGGGTCAATCGGCGGTTGGCGTTATCCCAGCGGATCGGGGTGATCTGGCTGGCATTGAAGTCATTGGCGGTGGAAGCATCGGTAATGTTCCCCAGACAACCGAACATGCCCACCATACGAATCTCCTGGACCATTTTGCTCAGGACGAACCGGGCATCCTCCTGCATCACCGCCGCCGCGTTTTGGCTGACGTAGGTGTTCTTGGCGGCGATGAAAACCTGCACGACCCCCAGGATGACGATCAGGCTGAGCACCAGGGCAATCATCAATTCTATCAGGCCGAATCCCCGGCAACGCCTGTTCATGGCGGCGTCCCCGGCGGATCCACGGCGACGCGGCTGGTCAGTACGAAGCTGCGCCGCGCCTCGGCCGCGTCGGTGGTGTTGGCGGCCCGGGCGTCGTCCCAGGAAATGGTGATGGTGTAGACCCGCTGGTTCAGGGCTATGGTGCCGGTGGCCGTGGCGCCGCCGAAGGCAATGATGTTGGTCTTGAAATCGTAGAGGTCCTGGTCCCGGGCCACGTTGAGGTTCGGCGAGCTGGGCGGTGTGACGGTGTAGTCGGCGCCGGAGTTGGCGCGTATGCGGTCCAGCAGGTCGTAGGCGATGAAGCTGGCCTGGCTGGTCATGCGCGAACTGTCGGTGTACTTGAGCGCATTGAGCTGGATCATCGCCGCCCCCAGCAAGCCGACGCCGAGAATCAGCACCGCCACCAGCACCTCGATCAGCGTCATGCCCTCCTGTGCCCTTTTACTGCAATCCTTCATCCGCAACTTCCGCCCAATACGATTCTTCCATTGAGGCAAACACTCAGCGTCCTGCTCTGCGCCCCTCGTACATAATTGAAGCTCACCGGCGTGGCCGGCGCCGATAACCCACCGAGGTTGTTGAAATCGATGTTGTTCACCTCTGAGGTTAGCGTCAGAGTCGCGCCACTGCTCATCGCTGGAACAACCCGCAATACATTGGCCGGCGTGCCAGTACTGTCATACACCGTCAGTTCGCCGCTCCAGACGCTGCCCTCGGCCGTGGGGCGGATGCGCGTGGTGATACCACGGTCGATCGCCTCCAGCCGGGCAAAGTTCAGCGCCCGGCGCAAGTCGTCAACCTCGGTGTCGGCCTTGGTGCTCTGCAGCGAGCCGGTGAATGACGGCACCGCCATGGTAATCAGGATCAGCAGCACGCCAAGGGCCACCAGCACCTCGATCAGCGTGAAACCTTTTGTACGAAGATCCATCGGTGCCCTCCGTTGCCGTCGGCTATACCTGCCTCTACACGCTAGAACAAACCACCGCCTGTGGCGAGGGAGCTTGCTCCCGCTCGGGCGCGTAGCGGCCGCTATTTTGGGGCTGCTGCGCAGCCCAGCGGGAGCAAGCTCCCTCGCCACAACATGCTGGCTGCCACACTGAGTTCTTGCACTATCGCACCGCTTCACATTCTCCAGGGAGGAGATGTCATGCACCAACAGGGCTTCAGCCTGATCGAACTGCTCATGGGACTGGCAATTGCCGCAATTGTTCTGCCGTGGGCCAACGCGGGCTACAAAGAACTGATCGATTCCATCGAACGCAAGGACACCGCGCAGTTGCTGATCAGCGGGTTACGCAGCGCGCGCAGCGAGGCCATCATGCGCAACCGGACGGTCGTGCTCAGGGGGATAGGCAACGATTGGGGCCGGGGCTGGCGCATCACCCTGGACGATAAGGAGAAGACCGTGCTGATGGAGCGCAGCGTCAGCGCCCGGGTGGTCGGCAACCAGCCGGTGAAACGCCGGGTGAGGTTCAGCAGCCAAGGAGAAGCCCTGCACCCCAGTGGCGCATTCCAGGCAGGCACGCTGCATGTCTGCGCCAGACGCGGCCCGGTCAGCCATCATCAAGTGATACTGGCGCCTTCCGGCCGCGTGCGCCTGGAAAGCGTCGAAGCCAAACAGGCGCTGTGCGAAAAAGGACTTAAAGCAATGAGCGCACGCGCAGCTCTTTCGGCATCGAGAACGTGATGTTCTCCTCGCGACCGGCCAGTTCATCGGCACCGGTGGCGCCCCAAGCCTGCAATTGCTGGATCACGCCACGCACCAGGACTTCCGGCGCGGAAGCACCGGCGGTGATGCCGATACGCTCGATGCCCTCGAACCAGCTGCGTTGCATGTCCTCGGCACCGTCGATCAGGTAAGCGGGCGTGGACATGCGCTCGGCCAGCTCGCGCAGGCGGTTCGAGTTGGAACTGTTCGGGCTGCCGACCACCAGCACCACATCGCATTCGTTGGCCAGTTGCTTGACCGCATCCTGACGGTTCTGGGTGGCATAGCAGATGTCATCCTTGCGCGGACCGCCGATGGCCGGAAAGCGCGCGCGCAGGGCGTCGATCACACGGCTGGTGTCGTCCATGGACAGGGTCGTCTGGGTCACGAAAGCCAGGCTATCGGGGTTGCGTACTTGCAAGGCCGCAACGTCAGCCTCGTCTTCGACCAGGTAGATCGCACCGCCGTTGCTGGCATCGTATTGGCCCATGGTGCCTTCGACTTCCGGGTGGCCTTCATGGCCGATCAGGATGCACTCGCGACCGTCACGGCTGTAGCGCGCCACTTCGATGTGCACCTTGGTCACCAACGGGCACGTCGCGTCGAACACCTTCAGGCCTCGGCCGGCGGCTTCGCTGCGCACGGCCTGAGAAACCCCGTGGGCACTGAAGATCACGATGACGTCGTCCGGCACCTGGTCCAGTTCCTCGACGAAAATGGCCCCGCGGCTGCGCAGGTCCTCGACGACGAATTTGTTGTGGACCACCTCGTGGCGCACGTAGATCGGCGGCCCGAAGACTTCCAGGGCGCGGTTGACGATTTCGATCGCCCGGTCCACACCAGCGCAGAAGCCACGGGGGTTGGCGAGTTTGATTTGCATGCTGTGCCTCGTGTCTTGCGCGCAAGAAATTGAATCAGTGCTTGTCGATCAAGCAAAAAAAACCGAAAACAATGGAGATCCCCTGTGGGAGCGGGCTTGCTCGCGAAAGCGGAGTGTCAGTCAGCACAGATATTGGATGTGCCGACGCTTTCGCGAGCAAGCCCGCTCCCACACTAAACCGCATTCACTCAGTTACAACGCCTTGACCTCAAGGATTTCCACTTCGAAGTTCAAGGTCTTGCCCGCCAGCGGATGATTGAAGTCCACGGTCACCTGGGCGTCATCGAACGCCTTCACCACACCCGGCAGCTCGGTATTGGCCGCGTCGTTGAAGATTACCAGCAGGCCCTCGGACAGCTCCATGTCCTGGAACTGGGAGCGTGGCATGGTCTGCACGTTTTGCGGGTTGGGCTGACCAAAGGCGTTTTCCGGTGGCACGACCACGGTGCGCTTGTCGCCAGCCTTGAAACCGAGGATTGCCGCTTCGAAGCCTGGCAACAGGTTGCCATCACCGACCTTGAACACCGCTGGGGCCTTGTCGAAGGTGCTGTCGACGGTGTCGCCGTTTTCCAGGTGCAGGGCGAAGTGGAGCTTCACTTCGGTGTTTTGAGCGATACGCTGCTCAGTCATGGACGGCTTCTCCGGTTTTCTTGCTCTTGAACATGTCCAGGGCGAGCATCACGGCGCCCACGCTGATGGCACTGTCGGCAAAGTTGAACGCCGGGAAATACCAACGGTTCTGCCAATGCACTAGGATGAAATCGATGACGTGACCCAGGGCGATGCGGTCATAGAGATTGCCCAAGGCACCACCAAGCACCAAGGCCAAGGCCACGGCCAGCCAGGTCTCGTTGCGCCCCAGGCGCTTGAGCCAGACCACCAGCACGGCACTGACCACGACGGCAATCAGGGCGAACAGCCAGCGCTGCCAGCCGGAACTGTCGGCCAGGAAACTGAACGCCGCCCCGGTGTTGTAGGCCAGGGTCCAGCTGAAGTAATCAGGGATGATCACGATCTGCTGGTACAGGGTCAACGAGCTTTCAAAGTGGAACTTGCTGGCCTGGTCGATGACCAGTACCAGCACGCTCAACCAGAGCCAGCCCAGCCGTCCGAAACGGCCCGCTGCGTTAGGCATAGTGGCGAACCTCGCCAGCACCGCTGATGTTGTCGACGCAACGACCGCAGATTTCCGGATGTTCCGGGTTCACGCCGACGTCTTCGCGGCAGTGCCAGCAGCGGGCGCACTTGGTGTGGTTCGACTTGACGATCTTCAGCTTCAAGCCGCTGACTTCGGTGGTCACGGCATCGGCCGGCGCCTGCACGAAAGGTGCAACACTGGCGGTGGAGGTGATCAGCACGAAGCGCAGCTCGTTGCCGAGCTTGGCCAGGTCGGCGCTCAGGGCCTCCTCGGCGTAAAGGGTGACTTCGGCCTGCAGGTTTCCGCCGACGGCCTTGGCCGCCCGCTGGATCTCCATTTCCTTGTTGACCGCGGCCTTGACCGCCATGACCCGATCCCAATACGCACGGTCCAGTTCGAAGCCTTGCGGCAGTTCGGTCAGGCCTTCGTACCAGGTGTTGAGCATCACCGACTCGTTGCGCTCGCCCGGCAGGTATTGCCACAGCTCATCGGCGGTGAACGCCAGGATCGGCGCGATCCAGCGCACCAGGGCCTCGCTGATGTGGAACAGCGCGGTCTGGCACGAACGGCGCGCCTTGCTGTTGGCGCCGGTGGTGTACTGGCGGTCCTTGATGATGTCGAGGTAGAAACCACCGAGTTCCTGCACGCAGAAGTTGTGGATCTTGGAGTAGACGTTCCAGAAGCGGTATTCGCCGTAGTGCTCCTGCAATTCGCGCTGCAGCAACAGGGTACGGTCCACGGCCCAACGGTCCAGCGCAAGCATTTCTTCGGCCGGCAGCAGGTCGGTGGCCGGGTTGAAGCCGGTCAGGTTCGAGAGCAGGAAGCGCGCGGTGTTACGGATCCGCCGGTAGGCGTCCGCACTGCGCTGCAGGATCTGCTCGGAAACGGCCATCTCGCCAGAGTAGTCGGTGGAGGCCACCCACAGGCGCATGATGTCGGCGCCCAGGGTGTCGTTGACCTTCTGCGGCGCGATCACGTTGCCCAGGGACTTGGACATCTTGCGGCCGGACTCATCGACAGTGAAACCGTGGGTCAGCAGCTCGCGGTACGGCGCGTGGTTATCGATGGCGCAACCGGTCAGCAACGACGAGTGGAACCAGCCACGATGCTGGTCCGAGCCTTCCAGGTACAGGTCGGCACGCGGGCCAGTCTCGTGGCCCATCGGGTGCGAACCGCGCAGCACGTGCCAATGGGTGGTGCCGGAGTCGAACCAGACGTCCAGGGTGTCGCTGATCTTGTCGTACAGCGGTGCTTCGTCGCCCAACAGCTCAGCCGCATCGAGCTTGAACCAGGCTTCGATGCCTTCGGCTTCGACGCGCTTGGCCACGACTTCCATCAGTTCGACGGTGCGCGGGTGCAACTCGCCGCTTTCCTTGTTCAGGAAGAACGGGATCGGCACGCCCCAGTTGCGCTGGCGGGAGATACACCAGTCCGGACGATTGGCAATCATCGAGTGCAGGCGCGCCTGGCCCCAGGCCGGTACGAACTGGGTCTCTTCGATGGCCTTGAGCGAACGCTGGCGCAGGGTGTCGCCGCTGGTGGGCTGCTTGTCCATGCCGATGAACCACTGCGCGGTGGCACGGTAGATCAGCGGGGTCTTGTGGCGCCAGCAGTGCATGTAGCTGTGTTCGATGACGGTGGTATGCAGCAGCGCGCCGACTTCGGTCAGCTTGTCAACGATGGCCGGGTTGGCTTTCCAGATGAACTGGCCGCCGAAGAACTCCAGCGACGGCGCGTACACGCCATTGCTCTGCACCGGGTTGAGGATGTCGTCGTTGACCATGCCGTATTTCTTGCAGGTCACGAAGTCGTCGACGCCATAGGCCGGCGCGGAGTGAACCACGCCGGTGCCTGCGCCCAGTTCCACGTAGTCGGCCAGGTACACCGGCGACAGGCGGTCATAAAACGGATGACGGAAATTGATCAGTTCCAGCGCCGAACCCGGGGCAGTGGCGACCACCGAACCTTCGAGGTTGTAGCGGGCCAGACAGGATTCGACCAACTCTTCGGCCAGCACCAGCAGCTTGTCGCCGACGTCGACCAGGGCGTAGGTGAATTCCGGGTGGACGTTCAGCGCCTGGTTGGCCGGGATGGTCCACGGCGTGGTGGTCCAGATCACGATCGACGCCGGCTTGCCCAGCGTGCCCAGGCCGAACGCGGCGGCGAGCTTGTCTTCATCGGCGATCGGGAACGCGACGTCGATGGTCGAGGACTTCTTGTTCTCGTACTCGACTTCCGCCTCGGCCAAGGCCGAACCGCAATCGAAGCACCAGTTCACTGGCTTGAGGCCCTTGAACACGAAACCGCCCTCGACGATTTTCGCCAAGGCACGGATTTCGCCGGCTTCGTTCTTGAAGTCCATGGTCTTGTACGGGTTGGCAAAGTCACCCAGCACGCCGAGGCGAATGAATTCGGACTTCTGCCCTTCGATCTGCTCGGTGGCGTAGGCACGGCACAGCTCGCGGGTCTTGTCCGCGCCCAGGTTCTTGCCGTGGGTCACTTCGACCTTGTGCTCGATCGGCAGGCCATGGCAGTCCCAGCCCGGGACATACGGCGCATCAAAACCCGACAAAGTCTTGGAGCGGACGATCATGTCCTTGAGAATCTTGTTCAGCGCGTGACCGATGTGGATGGTGCCGTTGGCGTACGGAGGGCCGTCGTGCAGGACGAACTTCGGACGATCCTTGCCAATTTCGCGCAACTTTCCGTACAGGCCAATGCTGTCCCAACGCTGCAGAATCTGTGGTTCGCGCTGAGGCAGGCCGGCCTTCATTGGGAAGGCGGTGTCCGGAAGGTTTAGCGTGGCTTTATAGTCGGTCATTTAAGGCTCTTCATTAGCGATTGGCGCTGGTTGCGACAAGGGCACGGGCGGCGGCGATATCTGCATGGATCGCCGTCTTGAGCGCCTCCAGAGAGGCAAAACGCTGCTCTTCACGCAGCTTATGGTGGAAAACCACCGTCAAACGCCGGTCATACAGATCGCCGGCAAAATCCAGAACATGTACTTCAAGGTGGGCCTTGCCATCGCCCTGGACCGTGGGGCGCACGCCGATGTTGGCGACGCCGGGCCAGGTCTTGCCGTCGATCTCCACGCTCACCAGGAACACCCCGGTCAGCGGCACACGACGACGCTTGAGCTGCACGTTGGCCGTCGGCGTGCCCAATTGGCGCGCCAACTTCTGCCCGTGCAGGATCCGCCCGGCAATCCGGTACGGCCGGCCGAGCAAGCGCTCGGCCAATTCGAAGTCGGCCGCCGCCAGGGCATTGCGGACCTGGGTGCTGCTGACGCGCAAGCCATCCATCTCGACGGTCTGCGCCGCTTCAACGGTGAAGCCCTGGGCGATACCGGCCTGTTGCAGGTAATCGAAATCCCCGGACCGGTCGCAGCCGAAACGGAAATCATCGCCAACTTCCAGATGCTTCACATCGAGACCGCCCACCAGGATGGTATCGACGAATTCGGCGGCACTGAGCTTGCTCAGGCGCTGGTTGAAGGCCAGGCACAGGACCCGGTCGACACCTTCGGCGGCCAGCAGTTGCAGTTTGTCCCGCAACCGGGCCAGACGGGCCGGGGCGGTGTCCGGGGCGAAAAACTCCCGTGGCTGGGGCTCGAAAATCACCACGCAGCTGGGCACGCCCAACTCCAGCGCACGCTCGCGCAGTCGCGCCAGGATAGCCTGGTGGCCACGGTGAACACCGTCAAAGTTGCCAATAGTGGCGACACAGCCCCGATGCTGGGGGCGCAGGTTGTGGAGGCCTCGAACCAGCTGCATAACGCGCTTCTTGCTCATAAAGTGGCCGATTATAACCACACCCGGCGGCCGACGACAGGCAACACCGCACGCCAAAGTGATCGAACCGACAAAACCACTGCCCGGCCCGGCATTATCGAGGGCTCGCCCTTAGCTCAAGGCCTTGCGATTGAAGTCGCGCAGACGGAACCCCATCAGCAGCAACATGCCGAAATACGCCACCACACCGGCAACCACCAGCACACCCAGGCGCAGGAAACGCGCGAGCATCTGCCCTTCGCCCCAGGCCGGCATGAAATGCATCGCTCCAAGCAGGACCGCCGACATCACGGCCACGGCCACCAGCAGCTTGAGGCCGAACTTGCCCCAGCCCGGCTGCGGCTGATACATCTTCTGCTTGCGCAACTGATAAAACAGCAACCCGGCGTTGAGGCAGGCACCGGCACTGATCGCCAGGGCCAGGCCGGCATGAGCCAACGGACCGATCAGCAACAGGTTGAACAACTGGGTCATCACCAGGGTGAAGATGGCGATCTTCACCGGCGTGCGAATGTTCTGCTGGGCGTAGAACCCTGGCGCCAGCACCTTGATCACGATGATCCCGAGCAAGCCCACCGAGTAAGCGATCAGCGCACGCTGGGTCATCAAGGCGTCGAACGCATTGAACTGGCCGTACTGGAACAACGAGACGGTCAACGGCTCGGCCAGGATCCCCAGCGCCAGGGAGCACGGCAGCACTAGCACAAAGCACAGGCGCAGGCCCCAATCGAGAATTCGCGAGTATTCGTGGCGGTCCTGGCTGGCGTAGGTCTTGGCCAGGGTCGGCAACAGGATCGTGCCCAAGGCCACGCCCAATACGCCGGACGGCAACTCCATCAGACGGTCGGCGTAGTACATCCACGACACCGAGCCGGCCACCAGGAACGAGGCGAAAATAGTGTTGATGATCAGGGAAATCTGGCTCACCGACACCCCCAGGATCGCCGGGAGCATCTGCTTCATCACCCGCCACACACCGCTGTCGCGCAGGTTCAGCCGCGGCAGCACCAGCATGCCGATCTTTTTCAGATGCGGCAGTTGATAGAGCAGTTGCGCCAGGCCACCCACCAGCACCGCCCAGCCCAGGGCCATCACCGGTGGGTCGAAATACGGTGTCAGGAACACGGCGAAGACGATCATGCTGACGTTGAGCAAGGTCGGCACAAAGGCCGGCACGGAAAAGCGATTCCAGGTATTGAGGATCGCCCCGGCCAGGGACGACAGGGAGATCAGCAATATATAAGGAAAGGTCACCCGCAACAGGTCCGCGGTGAGCTGGAATTTTTCCGGGGTGTCGGTGAAGCCCGGCGCCGTGGCCCAGATCACCCAGGGCGCGGCGAGCATGCCGGCGGCCGTGACCAGCGCCAGCACCAAGGTCAGCAGACCGGTGACATAGGCAATGAATGTGCGGGTTGCCTCATCGCCTTTCTGGCTTTTATATTCCGCCAGGATCGGCACGAAGGCCTGGGAGAACGCCCCCTCGGCGAAGATCCGCCGCAACAGGTTAGGCAGCTTGAAGGCGATGAAGAAGGCGTCCGTCGCCATCCCGGCGCCGAATATCCGTGCGATCAGCGTATCGCGAACGAACCCCAGGATGCGGGAAAGCATCGTGATAGAGCTGACGGCGGCCAACGATTTGAGCAGATTCATGAAAAGAGTTTTTGCCTGTCGATAAACAGCAGGCGAACAACGCGCCCACTTGTGCGATACTCCGCGCCGCTAAACAGTGCAGAGCCAAAGCCCGCGAGTTTACAGGTCGCACGCCGGAAAGAAATCCTTCGGTGCGCAGCACCTGCCATTCAGCGGAACGCGTCACCCGCCCTTGACAAGACTTCAACTCATCGGCATGATTCGCGGCCTATTTTGTTTGCTATTTCCCAAAAAGTCTTTCGAGGAGCTCGACGGTGGCCAACACACCTTCCGCCAAAAAACGTGCAAAACAGGCTGAGAAGCGTCGCAGCCACAACGCCAGCCTGCGTTCCATGGTCCGTACCTACATCAAGAACGTAGTCAAGGCCATCGACGCAAAAGACGCTGAAAAAGCTCAAGCTGCTTACGTTCTGGCTGTGCCAGTTATCGACCGCATGGCCGATAAAGGCATCATCCACAAGAACAAGGCTGCTCGTCATAAGAGCCGCCTGAATGGCCACGTAAAGGCCCTGAACGTTGCCGCTGCTGCCTAAGCGACGCGCTCGTTAAAAAACCGACCCCAGGGTCGGTTTTTTATTGCCTGGCATTCTTCATCCAGAACTGTGGGAGCGAGCAAGCTCGCTCCCACAGGGCTATGTGTCGATTATTGAGTACTAGCCCACGGCAAGATCGGAATCGCCGTTACCGCATTCTGCGGGCTGCCCTCGATCACGCGGTCGCTGTAGACCAGGTAAACCAGCGTATTGCGCTTCTTGTCGAGGAAACGCACCACCTGCATGGTCTTGAACACCAGCGAAGTGCGCTCGCGGAACACCTCCTCGCCATCCTTGAGCTCACCCTTGAAGCTGATGGGCCCCACCTGGCGACAGGCGATGGACGCCTCGGCGCGATCCTCGGCAAGGCCCAGGCCGCCTTTCACGCCACCCGTCTTGGCCCGCGACAGGTAGCAGGTCACGCCATCGACCTTGGGATCATCGAATGCCTCGACCACGATCCGGTCGTTCGGCCCGACAAACTTGAACACCGTCGACACCTGGCCAATTTCCTCGGCCGACGCCAGCAGCGGTACTGCCAGCAGCAAACCGATCAATCCTTTTGCCAAACCCATGATTTTTCCTTAGACGAGGATCAGGTTGTCACGGTGGACCAGTTCAGGCTCCGCCATGTAACCCAACAGACCGACAATCGCATCAGACGACTGACCGATAATTTTCTGTGCTTCCAGGGCGCTGTAGTTGGCCAGGCCACGGGCGATCTCGCGACCGTCCGGCGCCACGCACACGACCATTTCGCCGCGACGGAAGCTGCCCTGGACCAGCTTCACACCCACCGGCAGCAGGCTTTTGTTGCCCTGGGACAACGCCGTCACGGCGCCCGCATCCAGCACCAGCGTGCCACGGGTTTGCAGGTGCCCGGCCAGCCATTGCTTGCGCGCCGCCAGCATGCCACGCTCAGGAGACAGCAAAGTGCCGATGCGCTCGCCCGCCTTCAGACGATCCAGCACCCGCTCCAACCGACCGCCGACAATGATAGTGTGAGCCCCGGAGCGCGCAGCCAGACGTGCCGCACGCAGCTTGGTCTGCATGCCGCCGCGCCCCAGCGCACCGCCCGTGCCGCCCGCCACAGCGTCCAGCGCAGGGTCGTCGGCACGGGCTTCGTAGATCAGCTTGGCATCGGGGTTATTGCGCGGATCGGCGTCGAACATGCCGTCGCGATCCGTGAGGATCACCAACAGGTCCGCCTCCACCAGGTTCGCCACCAGCGCCGCCAGGGTGTCGTTATCGCCGAAACGGATCTCGTCGGTGACCACTGTGTCGTTCTCGTTGATCACCGGGATGACCTTCAGCTCCACCAGCGCTCTCAAGGTACTGCGGGCATTGAGGTAACGCTTGCGATCGGACAGGTCGTCGTGGGTCAGCAGGATCTGCGCCGTATGGCGACCGTGCTCGGCAAAGCTCGACTCCCAAGCCTGCACCAGGCCCATCTGGCCGATGGCAGCAGCGGCCTGCAGCTCGTGCATCGCGCTGGGTCGCGACGTCCAGCCCAAACGACTCATACCGGCCGCCACAGCCCCTGAGGAGACCAATACCAGCTCGACGCCGGCCTCATGCAAGGCCACCATCTGCTCGACCCACACCGCCATTGCCTGGCGATCCAGCCCCTTGCCATCCGCCGTCAGCAGTGCGCTACCGATCTTCACGACCCAGCGCCGCGCCCCCGTCACCTTGCTCCGCATCATCTTCAACCTTTGCCAGCGAACGGCGCGACCCAGCGCCACCCATGGGATTATTCGTATTTGCGTTTTACAGATACCAAAACGCCGCTCAAATGAGCGGCGCCTTGGGAACCGGCTTGCCGGCGATGATAACACTGCGCTGAAACACTTGAACCTGCGGGAGCGCAGCTTGCTCGCGATAGCGGCGTGTCAGCTAACGACCATGTCAACTGACAGACCGCTTTCGCGAGCAAGCTCGCTCCCACAGGTCCTGGTTCAGCTGAGCGGCATCAGCACAAGATCAGTCGCGAACGTAGATGATTTCCGGACCATCTTCGTCATCCACATCCTCTTCGTCCCAATCGTCGTCACCGATGTCATGGACCGACTTGACGCCACTGCGACGCAGGGCACGCTGGTCGTCCAGCGCCTGCAGCTGGGCACGAGCCTCATCTTCGATGCGCTGGTCGAGCTCGGCCAGCTCTTCCTTGTAGGCCGGATCGTTGGCCAGGCGATCGGCGCGATCCTCCAGGTAACGCATGATGTCGTGGCACAGGCGCTCGGTGCCTTCTTTGGCGATGGCCGAGATCACATAGACCGGGCCCTCCCACTCCAGGCGGTCGACGATTTCCTTGACCCGCTCCTCATGTTCTTCTTCGAGGATCTGATCGCACTTGTTCAGCACCAGCCAACGATCACGCTCGGCCAGGGCCGGGCTGAACTTGGTCAGCTCGTTGACGATGACTTCGGCGGCATCGGCGGCGTCGGTTTCATCCAGCGGCGCCATGTCGACGAGGTGCAGCAACAGGCGGGTGCGGGACAAGTGCTTGAGGAAACGAATCCCCAGGCCCGCGCCTTCGGAAGCTCCTTCGATCAGCCCTGGAATGTCGGCGATCACGAAACTCTTCCAGCGGTCGACGCTGACCACACCCAGGTTCGGCACCAGAGTGGTGAACGGGTAATCGGCCACTTTGGGCTTGGCCGCCGACACCGAGCGAATAAAGGTACTTTTACCGGCGTTCGGCAGGCCCAGCAGGCCCACGTCGGCCAACACTTTCATTTCCAGCTTCAGGTCACGCTGCTCGCCGGGCTTGCCTGGCGTGGTCTGGCGCGGCGCACGGTTGGTGCTGGATTTGAAACGGGTGTTGCCCAGGCCATGCCAGCCGCCATGGGCGACCAGCAGACGCTGGCCGGCCTTGGTCAGGTCGCCAATCACTTCCTGGGTGGCCGAATCGATCACCGTGGTGCCGACTGGCACGCGCAGGATCAGGTCTTCGCCCTTCTTGCCGGTGCAGTCGGTGCTACCGCCGTTGGAGCCACGCTCGGCATCGAAGTGCCGGGTGTAACGGTAGTCCACCAGGGTGTTGAGGTTTTCGTCGGCGAGCATGTAGATCGAGCCGCCGTCACCCCCGTCACCGCCGTTAGGGCCACCGTTTTCAATGAATTTTTCCCGACGGAAACTCATGCAACCATTGCCGCCGTCGCCGGCCTTCACTCGAATCGATACTTCATCAACAAACTTCATGACACACGCCTCTCGCCATACGGACGAGCCAAAAAAACAAGACATAAGACTCTTGCAAAAATGAGCGCAGCGACCTGATGACACGCCCCAACCGCAGCGCTGACAGCCCATACAAACAGTTTTGCAAGAGACTCACCCCACAAACGAAAAAGCCCCGTCGCAAGACAGGGCTTTTCCAGCGGTCTCGCAATTAAGCTGCGATAACGCTTACGTAACGACGACCGAAGGCGCCTTTTACTTCGAACTTGATCACGCCTTCGACTTTAGCGAAGAGGGTGTGATCTTTACCCATGCCCACGCCGTAGCCAGCGTGGAATTGGGTGCCGCGCTGACGCACGATGATGTTGCCTGCTTTGATAGCCTGGCCGCCATACATCTTCACGCCAAGGCGTTTGGCTTCTGAGTCGCGACCGTTACGGGTACTACCACCAGCTTTTTTGTGTGCCATGAGTTCAATTCTCCTAGTGAGGAATTAGGCTGAAATTAAGCCTGAATACCGGTGATTTTGATCTCGGTGTACCACTGGCGGTGGCCCATGCGCTTCATGTGGTGCTTACGACGACGGAACTTGATGATGCGGACTTTATCGTGACGACCTTGGGAGATCACTTCAGCCACAACGGTAGCGCCAGCAACGACTGGAGCGCCGATATTCACGTCATCGCCATTGGCGACCAACAGAACGCGATCAAAAGTCACGGATTCGCCGGTAGCGATTTCCAGTTTTTCGATCTTCAGGTATTCACCTGGGGCGACCTTGTATTGCTTGCCACCAGTAACAATTACTGCGTACGACATGGTATTTCTCCGATAATCCTGCTCACCCAGCGCTTTATAAGAAGAGGTATTGGCTGGCATGGCTGCATGGGCTGGAAGGCCCGGATGCAATTGCGTAAGGCAGGTGCTGCCCAGGAAGTTCAGGGTGCGCGATTGTACGCAAGCCGCGAGAGCCTTGCAAGTAGCCGTCTATCGCGCCTTGACACCTGCGGACGTGGGTCCTAGCATGCCGCGCAACCCTTCTGGAGCACCTGTCGCTGATGCAACCCCAAGCTTTCTACCGCGCGGTGGCGGACGATTTTAGCGCCGTCGACGGCATCATCAAGAAGCAGCTGACTTCCCGAGTGCCGCTGGTATCGAAAATCGGCGACTACATCACGTCGGCGGGCGGTAAACGCCTGCGTCCTTTATTGGTGCTGCTGTGCGGCAAGGCCCTGGGTCGCGAAGGCGACGACATGCGCCTGCTGGCCGCTACCATCGAATTCCTGCACACCGCGACCCTGCTGCATGACGACGTGGTCGACATGTCCGGCATGCGCCGTGGCCGTTCGACCGCCAACGCCATGTGGGGCAATGCCCCGAGCGTACTGGTGGGTGACTTCCTGTATTCGCGCTCGTTCGAAATGATGGTCGAGTTGGGCTCGATGCCGGTGATGAAGATTCTGTCCCAGGCCACACGCATCATCGCCGAAGGCGAAGTGCTGCAGTTGTCCAAGGTACGCGATGCCAGCACCACGGAAGAGACCTACATGGAAGTCATCCGCGGCAAGACCGCGATGCTCTTCGAAGCCTCGACCCACAGCGCCGCTGCCCTGGCCGGCGCCAGCGCCGAGCAGAGCGAAGCGCTGCGCACGTTCGGCGACCACCTGGGCGTGGCCTTCCAGTTGGTGGACGACCTGCTGGACTACAAGGGCGATGCCGAGACCCTGGGCAAGAACGTCGGTGACGACCTGGCCGAAGGTAAGCCGACCCTGCCGCTGATCTACACCATGCGCGAAGGCACGCCAGAACAGGCGGCACTGGTACGCCAGGCGATCCAGAAAGGCGGGATCGAAGACCTGGAAAGCATCCGTATCGCGGTCGAAGCTTCCGGCTCGCTGGAGTACACCGCGAAACTGGCCCGGGATTATGTCGCCCGCGCAATCAAATGCCTCGACGCCCTGCCGCCCAGCGAATACCGCGATGCGCTGGTGGAACTGAGTGAATTTGCGGTGGCGCGTACCCACTGATTGCATGAAAACCTGTGGGAAACCTGTGAGAGCGAGCTTGCTCGCGATAGCGGTGTGTCAATCAGCGCCAATGTTGCTGATCCAGCGCTATCGCGAGCAAGCTCGCTCCCACAAGGGTTTTTCGCCGCCCTGCCCTCCGCAGCCTAAAACCCTATATAATGTGCGCCCTTTTGCCCTCCTGATACCCAAGGAACCTTAGTGAGCACGTTGCCTCCCTGCCCGAAATGCAATTCCGAATACACCTACGAAGACGGCACCCAGCTGGTCTGCCCGGAGTGTGCCCACGAATGGTCCGCCAGCGGCGAAGCTGAAGCGGCGTCCGACGACACCGTGAAGAAAGATTCGGTCGGCAATATCTTGCAGGACGGCGACACCATCACCGTGATCAAGGACCTCAAGGTCAAGGGCACCTCGCTGGTGGTCAAGGTCGGCACCAAGGTCAAGAACATCCGCCTGTGCGATGGCGACCACGATATCGATTGCAAGATCGACGGCATCGGCCCGATGAAACTCAAATCCGAGTTCGTCAGAAAAGTCTGATTCGGCTGCATTCCATCCCATGCCCTGCGTGTGGGATGGAGCTTCACCTCCCCCGCTTCAACCCCATTTCTCGAGCGTTCGCCAGGTGCCAGCCGCCTTGAGCTAGCACAACCCATCGTCAGAAAAACAATCGCAACGCCAATAGAGACTTGCTATTTAGCGAATAAGAATTATTCTCATCGAACCCATCAAGGAGATGAGAACCATGACTTATTTGATCGATGCCTGGCTGGACCGCCCACATCCCTACCTTAGGATCCTGCATCGGGAAACTGGGGAAGTCTGCGCGGTGCTTGAAGAAGAAGCCTTGAACGAGCTGCAGGACCAAGGAGACCTGGACCTCAACAGCCTCAATTCCAGTGAGCCGCTGGTGCTCAAGGAGCTGGTGCGCAATCTGTTCCTGTTCTGCTATGCCCGGGCGTTGCGCCCTACGGGTGATTTCAGCGGCAGGCTACACGGATGAAGGCAGAGGTCATGTGGGAGCGGGCTTGCTCGCGAAAGCGGTGGGTCAGTTCACGATAATGTCGACTGACAGTCCGCATTCGCGAGCAAGCCCGCTCCCACATATTTGCCCGGCATTAAACCGGACAGGGTCTTACAGCACGTCCAACAGCTCGACGTCGAACACCAGCACGCTATGCGGCGGGATGCTGCCAACGCCTTGAGCGCCGTAAGCCAGTTCGCTCGGCACGTACAGGCGCCATTTGCTGCCGGCATTCATCAGTTGCAGTGCTTCGGTCCAGCCTGGGATCACGCCGCCTACCGGGAATTCGGCTGGCTGGCCACGATCGTAGGAGCTGTCGAACACAGTGCCGTCGATCAGGGTGCCGTGGTAGTGGGTACGTACCTGATCCTCACGGGTCGGCTTGGCGCCTTCACCCTGGGTCAGCACTTCGAACTGCAGGCCGGAAGCCAGGGTGGTGATGCCTTCACGCTTGGCGTTTTCCGCCAGGAACGCACGGCCTTCACCTGCTGCGGCTTCAGCCTTGGCGGCTGCTTCGGCTTGCATGATTTCACGAATGACCTTGAAGCTGGCGGACATCTCGTCCTGGCCCACGCGGCTTGGCTTGCCGGCGAACGCGTCGGTCAGGCCGGCCAGGATCGCGTCCAGGCTGACACCCGGTGGCGGGTTGTCGCGCAGTTGGTCGCCCAACTGACGGCCAATGCCGTAGCTGACGCGGGTTTCGTCGGTGGACAGGTTAACTTCGGACATGATGCTGCTCCGCTGTGCGGACGGCTCGAGAGTTGCCGTGCGTGCACAGCGCCTCCCGGAGCGCCCGGAACCAAAAGGGCGAGCAGACTAGCACAGATGCCACGGCGGGTGACGAGCCCCCCGTCAAAGCAACCGCCAGAAACGACAACGCCCGCCTGCAGTTCGCCAGGCGGGCGTTGCGCCAGCGCGAGGAGCGGGCTCAGTGCTTGGTCAGTTTGTCCAGGTAGCCCATGGCGAAGGCCGAGACCACGAAGGTCATGTGGATGATCACGTACCACATCAGGTGCTCGGGATCGACGTTCTTGGCGTCCATGAAAATGCGCAGCAGGTGGATGGAGGAAATGGCCACGATCGAGGCGGCGACCTTCATCTTCAGCGATGAAGAGTCCATGGTGCCCAGCCAGTTGAGCTTTTCCTTGTCGGAGTCGATGTCCAGTTGCGAAACGAAGTTCTCGTAGCCGGAAATCATCACCATCACCAGCAAGCCGCCCACCAGCGCCATGTCGATCAGCGACAGCAGCACCAGGATCAGCTCGGACTCGGCCATGGCGAACACATTGGGGATGACGTGAAAGACTTCCTGGAAAAATTTCAGCGCCAAGGCCAGCAGGCCCAGGGACAGCCCGAAATAGATCGGCGCCAGCAGCCAGCGGGAGGCGTACATTGCATTTTCGATAAAGCGTTCCATTGAATCTCACACCTGGGCTGAAAAATCGCGGCGAGTATATCAGCCACGACCTGCCCCACAAATGCCGGGGCCATCCCTGGCCCCTGCTCTTGTGTCAAAATTTTTCTGCGAGTGCCCGTGCGGCGATGGCCTTCAATGCAGCGGACGAAACTCGAAGCCGCCGACATTGCGACAACGGCCTCCATTGATTTCACGCAGTTGGGCCTGCATGTGCAAGGACCAGATCTGCGGGTCGTTGGCCAGCTCATAGCCGTGCAAGGTCAGGCTCTGCACGATGGTATCGAGGATGGATTCGGCGGCGGTCGGGCCGGGAAATGGCCCCTGGGCCTTGATGGCGGAGGGTTGTTCGCCAGCCATTCCGGCGGCGAAGAGCAAGGTCCACATACCGGTATCTCCCGCCAGGGGACGGATGGCGCATTCGATACGGGTGACAAGGCCCAGGCATTGACGAGTGAGGCAAAGGTTGCGCGACATGGCGGCGCCCCTCGGTAGATCCGGTATTCAGTCTCGGGAAGAGGCTGTTTCGATCCAATGATGACTCTCGTTATCCTTGAGCTGAGGATAGAAGAAAAGTTCCGGTCCCACGGGATTTCGAGACCGGAATACGCCGAGCGGTCATAGTGTGAATATTGACGCCAAAGTGGCGACACTTTTGAAACTTAATCCACAAAACATTGATTGTGAGAGCAAGCCTGTGGGAGCAAAGCTTGCTCGCGATGAGGTTGCCACATGCAACACTTCTGCTGACTGGACAAATGCTATCGCGAGCAAGCTTTGCTCCCACAAGCCCGCTCCCACAGGGCTTATCGGCGATCAAGAGAACATCAAGCCGGCTTGGCCTCCGCCAAGGCCTGCTGCGCCAGTTCCTTTTCCGCTTCCTTGATGTCGTCTTCGCTGATCATTTCCGCGATCACCCGTAGCCGCTCCACCACCCGGGCGTTGACGCTGCCCTCCGGGAACTCGCCGTTTTCATCCGGCTCACCGGCAGGCTCGCCCACCAGCAGGCTCAGGGCTTCGTCGGCCTGACGCACCGCATAGACGTGGAACTGCCCGGCGCGCACGGCAGCCAGCACTTTCTCGTCGAGCATCAGCGTCGCGACGTTGGCCTGGGGAATGATCGCCCCCTGCTCACCGGTCAACCCCCGGGCTTCGCAGAGGCGGAAGAAGCCTTCGATCTTCTCGTTGACCCCACCCACCGCCTGCACTTCACCGAACTGGTTGATCGAGCCGGTGATGGCGAAGCACTGCTTCAGCGGCGTCTTCGACAGGGCCGAGATCAGCGTACATGCCTCGCCCAGGGACGCACTGTCGCCGTCCACATAACCGTAGGATTGCTCCAGGGCGATGCTGGCCGAAATCGCCAGCGGGAATTCCTGGGCATAACGGCTGCCCAGGTAACCGGTGAGGATCATCACGCCTTTGGAGTGAATCGGTTGGCCAAGGTTGACCTCCCGCTCGATGTCGACGATGCCGCTGCCGCCCGGGTACACCGTGGCAGAAATCCGCGCCGGCACGCCAAACGCCGAATCGCCGACCTCCAGCACCGTCAGCCCGTTGCATTTGCCCACAGCCGCGCCCGCGGTGTCGATCAGGATGATCCCCGCCAGCATGTCGTCGAGGATCCGCGCCGAGACGCGTCCGGTGCGGGTGGCCTTGGCCTTGAGGGCACGTTCGATATGGCCGGCATCGGTCATCTCGTCACCGGCCAGCTGGCGAATGAAATCCGCCTCGCTGACCAGTTGGAACAGGTCGCCGATACGCGCCGACAAGCGTCCCTGGTGCTCGGCCAGCCGGGCGCTGTAGGTCGCCAGGCGTGCCACCGCGTCGGCGGTCAGCGGCGCCATGCCTTCTTCCGAAGTGCGGGTCTTGAGCAACTGGGCGAACTGCTCCAGGCTCTCGTCGCCCATCGGGATGTCTTCGTCGAAATCCACCAGCACGCGAAACATTTCCTGGAAGTCCGGATCCAGGTCCTGCAAGGCGTAATAGAGCTGACGAGCGCCGATGATCACGACTTTGACCTGCAACGGGATGTGCTGCGGCGTCAGGGTCACCGTGGCCAGCCGTCCCAGCTCACCCAGGGGCGACTCCATCTTCAGCTTGCGCGATTGCAGGGCGCGCTTGAGCGCATCCCACACGAACGGCTCGCCAAGCATCTTTTCCGCTTCAAGGATCAGGAAACCGCCATTGGCCCGGTGCAAGGCACCCGGACGCAGCTGTCGGTACGTGGTGTAGAGCGCGCCCTGGTCGGTGCTGTATTCAATCCGGCCGAACAGGTTGTCGTAGGTCGGGTGCGGCTCGAACACCACCGGCGCGCCACCGCTGGACGGGTGCCCGACCACCAGGCTTGGCGCGTATTGCTCCTCCAGCAGCTTGCGGGCGATGGCGTCGGTCTTGCTGTCGTCCACCAGTTGCTCGACCACGGTCTTGAGCAGATAGACCTGCATGGCTTGCAGGTAGCCACAGACCGCGGCGTTCTCCGCGTACTTTTCCGACAGCGGCGCCAGCAAGGGTTGCAGGGCCAGGGTGATGGTTTCTTCGTTGAGCTGGCGCAACTGGTTACTGGACTCGCGCTTCCATTGCGGCAGGCTGGCGAGCTCTTCGTTCAAGCGCTCTTCCAGGCCGGAGATGTCCTCGTGGAAACGCTCGCGCTCGGCCTCCGGCAACTGGGCGAACTCCGCCTCGTCCAGGGCCTTGCCTTCGCTCATCGGCGTGAAGGCGATGTTGCTGCTGTCACGGTAAAGCGCGACATCCTTCTCCAGCGCCAGGCGCTCGATCACATCCAGGGCCCGGTCGTAGCGCTGGTTGAAAGCGCGGTCGATGGCGCTTTTTTTCTGCTGGTAGGACGGATGCTCGAACACCGCCGGAAAGGTCGCCAGCAGGTTGTCGATCAAGCCGTTGATGTCACCGATGAACGCACCGGCCGTGCCGGACGGCAGCTCCAGGGCACGGGGTTCGCGGGGCTCATCGAAATTGTTGACGTAGACCCAATCCGCCGGGGTCTGCAGGCGCTTGCCTTCCGCCTTGAGGTAGCGTTTGACGAAGGAGAACCGGCCGGTGCCGGGCTCGCCCATGACGAATACGTTGTAACCGGGGCGCGGCATGGCCACGCCGAACTGCAAGGCTTCGACCGCACGTTCCTGGCCAAGCACACCGCGGAAGGGCTCCAGATCATTGGTGGTAGAGAAGCTGAACTGTTCAGCGGAAAACGGACGGGTCAGCGCTTCGGGCGCTAGACGCAAGCTGGCAGCAACAGGATCAGGCATCGGGCTTCCTTACATCAGGCGGGGCAGATAGCGGCATTCTGGCGCTGCCTGCACCTGACTGGCAAGGAGCGCCTCAGACCAAAGCATAGTCAATGGAAAAACCCCGGGCTGGGCCCCGTAAACAGGCGATCCCCAGTAATGTTTTTGCAAAATGTCACGGAACCCTCGGATCGTGCCTAAACTCCAAAGTGCGCGGCTGGAACAATAACCGGCCCACTGGCAGCTGTAGGGGCCAGACCCTGTCCATTGGTATGCACATAAAGAGAACATAGCTATGAAACGGATTCTTCTCGGTACTCTCTTCACCGCTGTATCCCTCAACGCCATGGCTCAGGCGCCGGGCGGCCCGGATTGCGGCTGGGGCAACATGCTGTTCGAAGGTCAGCGTGGCACCCCGGCTCACTTCCTGGCATCCACCACCAACGGCACTTCCGGCAACGCCACCTTCGGCATGACCTCCGGCACTAACGGCTGCTCGACCAACGCGGCCCTGACCTACGGCGGCAAGTCCTGGCTGGCCATGAATGGCATGATGAACGAGCTGTCCGAAGACATGGCCAAGGGTCAGGGCGAAGCGCTGACCACCTATGCCGTGGTACTGGGCGTAGCGCCGGAAGATCGCGCACACTTCTCCGCCGTTACCCACGAGCACTTCCAACAGATCTTCAGCAAGGCTGACGTGACGGCGGAAGATGTGCATACCAACACCCTGGCCGTGCTGAAAAACGACCCTCGCCTGGCCAAGTACGCTACTCAAGCTTAAGCTCGACACCACTCGCTCCTCTCGGGGAGCGGGTTTTCTTTTTGGGGCCCCTTCGGTCTTTATTTTTTTCGACTTTCCAAGTAGTCAACTATGCTCAAACGCCTTGCCTGGCTGGCGCTCTGTGTGTGCGCCCCGCTGTCCGCCGCGCCTCATGTCGACCCTCAACGTTTGCAGCAACTGGCCAATGACCGCTTCTGGATCTCCCTGGGCCACTACGAAACCGCCAAGCTGGGCGGCTGGCGCAGCTATATCAGCGACAAAAAATTCTTCCTCGCCCCCGATGGCAATGAACATCCTGACCATGAACTGACCGCCACGCTGCAAGCCCTGTATGGCCCGGCCAGCGCCGGCCAGCAACATGCCCAGTGCGTGTACCCGGCGCGCACCCGCTGGCTGAAGGCGCAGCTCAACCTGACAGACCTTCCGGCGGTCAATTGCAGCGACTTCACCCAGTGGTTCAAGGACGTGTCGCCCCACAGCGCGGTGATGATCTTCCCCGCCGCGTACCTCAACAGCCCGTCCTCGATGTTCGGCCACACCCTGTTGCGCATCGACCAGGCCGATGTGCAAAGCGACAAGACCGCCCTGCTCAGCTACGCGATCAACTTTGGCGCCTACATCGAAGGCTCGGACAACAGCATCCTCTATGCCTGGAAAGGCCTGATGGGCGGCTATCCCGGCCTGTTCGCCCTGGTGCCGTATCAGGAAAAACTCTCCGAGTACCGTAGCCTGGAGAACCGTGACCTGTGGGAATATCGCCTCAACCTGAGCCAGGTGGAAACCGAACGCATGGTCGAGCATGTGTGGGAACTCAAGCAGATCCAGTTCGATTATTTCTTCTTCGACGAAAACTGCTCGTATCGCTTGCTCGAATTGCTCCAAGTGGCCCGCCCCAGCCTGCGCCTGACCGAACAATTCCCGCTGACGGCGATTCCCACCGACACCGTCAAGGCGGTGAAAGAAGCCGGCCTGGTGGAAAGCATCCAATATCGGCCATCCCGGGAACGGGAACTGCTCAGCCGCGCCGAACCGCTCAGCGATGACGAACAACAATGGGTACTGAACGTCAGCGCCGATCAGCAGCAACTGCAAGCACCGGCATTCAAGGCGCTGCCCCGCGAACGCCAGGCACTGATCATCGACGCTGCGTATCGCCTGGAACGCTATCGCGCCAACGGCCAGGAACGCGATCCGCAACGGGCCCAGCGCAGCTTCGAGCTGTTGCGGGCGATCAACCAGAACCCCGCGCCGGAACTCGACATCCCGCAACCGGGCCTGCCCGAGGATGGCCATGAGTCACGCACCTGGCAGGCCGGCCTCGGCACCCGGGGCGACCGGGCGTTCGGTGAATATGGCTTGCGCATGGCCTATCACGACCTCAACGACAACGCCGAAAGCTTCCCGCTGGGGGCACAGATCGAGATCCTGCAATTGAAACTGCGCCAGTACGAAGGCAATGACTGGCAAGTGCAACAACTGGATCTGGCGACCATTCGCTCCCTGACCCCACGCAACGAGCTGCTGCAACCGCTGTCCTGGCAGGTTACCGGCGGCCTGGAGCGGGTGCCGGGCAAACACGACGATGAAACCTTGGTCAGCCACGTCAATGGCGGTGCCGGTGGCACTTGGGCGCTGGGCGAAGATGTACTGGGCTTTGCCCTGGGTACAGTGCGGGTGGAGCACAACAACGACTTCGCCCAGTTCGTCGCCCCGGCCGCCGGCTTCAACAGCGGTGTGCTGTGGAAAAACCCGCTGGGCAACTTGAGCCTGGAAGCCAAGGGCGATTATTTCGTCAACGGCGAAGTGCGTCGTAGCCTGAGCCTCAACCAGCAGTGGGAATTGTCTCGCAACCTCGGCCTGCGCTTGAGTGCCCAGCGGGAGTTCAGCCACCTGGCTTCGCCGGAGAACGAGGTGATGCTTGAGGTGAAGTGGTATCACTATTGACCGGACCGCTCTGCACGCGCACAGAGACAAACGGATTAATCACAGGGCTTTCACATCGGCCTGACGAATTCGCCTCTAGACTTCTCGTATAAGTGGATACGGCAGGAAGGCTCAAATGAGGCGCGCGGCAGTGGTACTGGGTATGTTGATGTTGCTCGGTGGCTGTGAAACCACTCATGAAGACCTGATCGCCCGAGGTTATCCACCGGCGTTCGCCGACGGCTACGACGACGGTTGCAGCAGTGGTCGGCAAGCGGCGGGGGTAATCACCGGCCAGTTCAGGAAAGACGTACCGCGCTATCTCAAGGATGCACGCTACGCAGAAGGCTGGAGCGATGGTTTCCGGCAGTGCCAGGCGATGCGCGAAAGCGAGGAGCGCAATGCCTACCGCGATCGTCATTGGGATGACCACGAACGTGCCTGGCAACAAGAGAAGGACCGGGACGCCGCCCGGGCTTATCGCTCGCCGTGAGTCGCGTACAGACATCCGTCGAAACCAAAAGCCTGCAACCATGGCCCAAGCTCCAATAGAGGAGAACACCATGAGCCGCGCTTTCGTCAACGAAGACAACGCCGCTGCCCAGGCCGACCAGCCAGTCGAACGTCAGGTCAGTGCGCAACCCAATTACGTCACGCCCACCGGGCTTGCCCAGCTCCAGGCTCGGGTCGCCGAGTTGCAGACCTTGCACAGCCAGCAGGCGACCCGAGGGGAATTGGCGGACAAACAACGGATCGCCGACCTTGAACGGGACCTGCGCTATTTCAAGCAGCGCCTGCAAAGCGCCCAGGTCGTTGCACCGACCCCGTCCGATCAAGTGCGGATCGGGCATTGGGTGACCTTTGTCGATGAACAGGATCATGAGCAACGAGTGCAACTGGTGGGTGAAGACCAGGCCGATGCGGCCAGCGGCTTGATCAACTGGGGCTCGCCGCTGGGGCGGGCGTTGTTGGGGGCAAAGGTGGGGGATGAAGTGACATGGAAGCGACCACTGGGAGATCTCGCCATCGAGATCGTGTCGATAGATACTCCATGATATTTCCGGCCGCTTTAAACATGATTAACGCTTCTAGCACCAAGACCCAATAACAACTTGTTACTTGCCTGTAGCCATATGTAACTGCAACACGAGGTCATAACAACAAGTTTGCGTTAAATCAGGACCATGCTACTGTTTTTTCCGCACCACAACCGGTGCATTGCAACAACAAAGGAGATGCACTAATGAGCGAGCAGGTACTGGTAATGCCAGGCAACTTCGACAGAGTCTTAAAAGACTATCGACAGGTAGCTGACCTCGGTATCGAACCCGTAGCACTGACCATTGCCGCCATACACTGCACCGCTCTTTTATGCTAAATCCTGTTGCAGAACATGGACCTGCCCAACAGGTCCTTGATACGCCCTAATCCACCTATAAAACAACATCATCAACATCCTACAGTTCGGATGCGCCTGCTCGCACCCAACTGACTGTGCTTGTTGCTTGATAACTTATGAGGAAAACACCATGAGCGAACAGATCCTGAACATGTCCGGTGACTTCTATAGCGACTTCGACGCTTATCAAGCGCCCACCAAAAACATGGGCTCGATACTGGCAACGACAATGGAATGCAACACCTTTGGCACATGCACCAATCTCGAGTGCTCGACCCTCGGGTGCTAAGCCTTTCCACTGATCGTCCAAACAGGCAACACCCATAACCATAGAGCAGGCAACGCCTGCTCTATCCATTTCAGGAGCGACGGCATGCTTGTTAACGCGTTGAAGTTGAATCAGCGAGGTCAGTACAGATTCACTTCCGACGGCGACATCGCCCTTTTTGTAAACAACCTGACCCGCCTGCATGCTGATGATCAGGCCTTGCTGGATTATTTCGGGTTGAACCGGGAACAACTGGCGTCGTATGCCAAGGCACCGGGTAACCCGCGGCGCCTGCCTGACGACGGCGAAACCGTCTTGAGGGCCTTGAAGGAAAGGCTTGCTCGCCTTGATAGCCTTCACGTCGACACGGAAAAGGCCGCGAGCGGCAAAGACAATTTTTATTGGTTTGGCTATCGCTTTTTTCTTTATTTCATCGATACGTTCAAGGCGGATGAGCGCTACGCCAAAGCGTCACTGCACATTGATGGACCCGTCCTGCTGGCAAGCCTTGAGCACTATGTCTTGGCCCGTGTCCGACGTACATCGGAACAAAGCCTGGTCCACCATCTGAATACGCGGATAGCCGACGGCGATGACATTGATCTGGACGGACTCAACGAGCACCTGCGCACATTGCCGTTGCTGGTTTTTTTCGAATCCTATCCCGTGCTGGCGACACTGCTGCTGGATTTGCTGGAAGATACCCTCAATTACCTTTATGAGGTCATTTTCGATTTCGCCGACGATGTTGAAGCGCTGGAGGCGGAATTCTCGATCCCGTCTCGGAAAATCGACGCCATCGAGTTCGGCCTGGGTGACCCCCATGGTCGCGGCGAAACGGTCTGCCAAGTGAAGGTCCGCGCGATTTCATTGGTCTACAAACCAAGAGCAAGCCGCGAAGCACTTTTTTTCAACCAACTGCTTGGACAACTACATGAATGGACAGGCGCGGATTGTTTTGCCATCCACGCGCCAAGAATCCTCAGCCGTGAGCGCCATAGCTGGATAGAAAAGGTCGACAACACGCCTTGTGACAGCGCAGCTGACGTAGCGCTGTTCTATGAAAAGATGGGCGCACAGATCGCCGTCATTCATGCACTCAACGGCATCGACTTCCATTACGAGAACATCATTGCGTGTGGCAGTAGCCCGGTCATGATTGACCTGGAGTGCTTGTTCACCGCATCCACCAGTGAACTACTGCTCGAACTGCCGCTCGATAGCGCACTGTCCAACACCTTTAAATTGATCCAGCAGTCGGTGTGTTCCAGCGGCTTCGTTCCCTTTTCACAAAAATCCAATAACGACCAGAGCGGGCTGACTCGGCAAGCGCTGTTCATTTCCACCCGTCACGCCCTGGTTTTCGAAGATGGCTTTTACCATTTACGTAAAGTCGAGTTCGGACACCTTCTGGTGCAAAAGCATTTGCCGCTTCTGCAGGGTGAACGCAAAGGGCATGAAACGTATAAAGCCGAACTTGTCCACGGCTTTGAATATGCTTATGGCGAATTGATGACGCATCGGCACGGGATCATGCAGATGCTTGAGCAATCCGCAGGCGAATTATCAACCCGTGTTTTGCTCAAAAACTCTCAACGTTATGCGGACTTCATCGGGCTGAGCCGCCATCCTCGCTTCATGAAAAACATGTTGGACCGGGAGCTTCTGCTTGCAACCCTGTGGAAAGACTTGAAAGAGCCCTATCGGGCAAAGGGCATCCCCCGCCATGAAATAGCCGATCTGCAAAGATCCAGTATTCCGTGTTTCACCATGCCGCTCAATTCCAACGCGTTGATGAGCGCACAAGGTGAAACAATAGACATGACGAACGTACAACCCCCGATAAAAAGCTGCATACAGAAAATAGCCAATCTTTCCGCAGCCGACAGGGCATTACAACTCACCCTGCTCGAAATGTGTTTGTATCCAGAGTCAAATGGACAGCCGTCATCACGTGCCACCCTAAAAAAAGCGCCCCAAGCGGATCGACTCGACGCAATACTCAGCATCAGTTCCCGCCTCGAAGCGCTTGCGATCAAGGGAACGGCAACAGACATCCGTTGGTTGGCTTTTCATAAGCACCCAACGACTCATGGAAAATACCCTTCCCCCATGGATCATGGGCTGTACTCCGGTATCGCCGGGATTGGGTTGTTTTATCTAAGCCTGTTCAAGGTAAGCGGCAAACCAAACGTGCTGTCGCTCATGGATCAGGTACTGGGCTCACTGGAGCAACATTTTGGCTTTTTCAAAGCCGACCTGACCGTCAGTGCCTATCATGGCCTGGGCTCTTATCTCTATTTGCTCATCAATCGTCGCCAAATCACGGGTGATCCGAAACACGATGAGAAAATTGCCAGCCTGCTGACCCAACTGATTGATGTCCCCCCTGAACACTACGATTTCGATTTCCTGGGCGGCTGTTGTGGTGCGGTGACATTGCTGGCCAATATCCATGGGTTATCCGCGCAGGCGGAGGTGCTGCCGGCCATTCGGCGCATGGTTGATTACATAAAGAACCAGATACTGATCGAAGAAGGCCAGCTTCTTCGACGCAATGATCGCTCCGTCATTTTAACGGGCCTGTCCCATGGTCTCTCCGGCGTCATCCTGGCCTTGTGCAAAGCCTATGATGTGACCGGCGATGTGGCGCTGGTGCGCTTGGCCACTCAGGTACTGGAGGGTGAAAATCGCTTGAGCCGGGAAGGTTTCTGGCTGGACCTGAGAGACCTGGGCCCTGTCGACCATGCCACCAAGTGGTGTCACGGAGACGGCGGCATCCTCATCGCCAGGCGACAACTCATGCAGTCGATGGGAGAGGCTTTGGACGAAAACACCCGGCAGACGGTGCTCGACGACATCCAGCGTTGCGAGAACAATCTCTGGCAGCACGGCTTGAGCGATGGCTATAACCTGTGCCATGGCGATTTCGGCAATCTGATCTGCCTGTATGACCTGTATCGGCACACCGATAACCCCGAGGGCATCAGCAGGGTCAAGCAGGCCCTTGGCGAGGTCGCCCAGCAGTTTTTCGAAGGCCCCTTCCTGGACCAGGATCGGGTTCCCGATGTCAGCCTGCTGACTGGCATTGCGGGCGCAGGTTATGCCTTGCTGTATGAGATCGATCCGACCCTTCCAAATATTCTTTCGCTCGATTTCGCGAAGCAATCCGCAGGATAAAAAACAGCCACAATACCTTGTGGGAGCGGGCTTGCTCGCGAAAGCGCTGGGTCAGTCGACCACAGTGCTTGCCGATCCGACGCCTTCGCGAGCAAGCCCGCTCCCACAGGGAATTTGCGGTGGCCAAAGAAAACGGAGCCTTCGAAGGCTCCGTTTTTTTGCAACTGACCGCGAATCAGGCCAGTTTCTTGTGCCGTACACGATGCGGCTGGGCGGCCGCTTCGCCGAGGCGTTTCTTGCGATCGGCTTCGTACTCGGTGTAGTTGCCTTCGAAGAATACCGCTTGGGAGTCGTCTTCGTACGCCAGGATGTGGGTCGCCACGCGGTCGAGGAACCACCGATCGTGGGAGATCACAATGGCGGCGCCCGGGAAGTCGAGCAAGGCTTCTTCCAGGGAACGCAAGGTTTCGACGTCGAGGTCGTTGGACGGTTCGTCGAGCAGCAGGACGTTGCCGCCCTCCTTCAAGGTCAACGCCAGGTGCAAGCGACCGCGCTCACCGCCGGACAGGTCCTTGACGAACTTCTGCTGGTCGCCGCCTTTGAAGTTGAAGCGACCGACATAAGTGCGCGACGGGATTTCATAGTTGCCGATGCGGATCTGGTCGGAACCGTCGGAGATCTGCTGGAACACGGTCTTGCTGCCGTCCAGATCTTCGCGGCTCTGGTCGACGCAGGCCAACTGCACGGTTTCACCGATTTCGATGCTGCCCGAATCCGGGGTTTCCTTGCCCATCAGCATGCGGAACAACGTGGATTTACCCGCGCCGTTACCGCCGATCACACCGACGATGGCGCCTTTGGGCATGGAGAACGACAAGTTGTCGATCAGCACGCGGTCGCCATACCCCTTGGTGACGTTCTTGAACTCGATGACCTTGTCGCCCAGGCGCGGACCGGCCGGGATGTAGATCTCGTTGGTTTCGCTGCGTTTCTGGAATTCCTGGGACTGCATTTCCTCGAAGCGTTGCAGACGTGCCTTGGATTTGGACTGGCGGGCCTTGGCGCCTTTGCGTACCCACTCCAGTTCTTCCTTCATGGCTTTTTCATGGGCCGACTGCTGCTTGGACTCCTGGGCCAGACGATCGGATTTGGCTTCCAGCCAGCCCGAATAGTTGCCCTCGTACGGAATGCCTGCACCGCGGTCCAGTTCCAGGATCCAGCCGGCGACGTTGTCCAGGAAGTAACGGTCGTGCGTGATCGCAACCACGGTGCCAGGGAAGTCATGCAGGAAGTGTTCGAGCCAAGCGACGGAATCGGCGTCCAAGTGGTTGGTCGGTTCGTCGAGCAGCAGCATGTCCGGGGCCGACAGCAACAGGCGGCACAAGGCCACGCGGCGCTTTTCACCACCGGACAGGTGTTCGACCTTCGCATCCCAGGCCGGCAGGCGCAGTGCATCGGCGGCAACTTCCAGCTGACGATCCAGATTGTGGCCGTCGCTGGCCTGCAGGATCGCTTCGAGCTTGGCCTGTTCAGCGGCCAGCTTGTCGAAGTCGGCATCCGGGTCGGCGTAGGCGGCATAGACTTCGTCGAGGCGCGCCTGGGCGTCCTTGATCACGCTGACCGCTTCCTCGACCACTTCACGCACGGTCTTGCTCGGGTCCAGCTGAGGCTCCTGGGGCAGGTAGCCGATGTTCAGGTCCGGCATCGGACGGGCTTCACCGTCGAATTCGTTATCGACGCCGGCCATGATTTTCAGCAGCGTGGACTTACCCGAGCCGTTGAGACCCAGTACGCCGATCTTGGCCCCGGGGAAGAACGACAATGAAATGTTTTTCAGGATTTCCCGCTTCGGCGGAACAACTTTGCTCAGCCGATGCATGGTGAAGACGTATTGAGCCATGGTGAACCTAGCGTCAGTGACAGGTGAAAAGAACGAGCCAGGCCATGCGCGGCGCCGGCACTTGACGGTCATCAATGCCTGCGGGCGGATAGAGCCTGGGAATCTGGAGCTGGAACGCTCTTGTTTGACCGGCAAAGCTACCTCAACCGTCGGTCAAGGTCCAGCCGCCAGGGGCTGGCACTTTGCCACAAGTCAAGGCATGCTAGCCGCCCTTCGGGCGTCCGGCTTATAGTGCACGTCGCGCCAGTCCAGCAAACCGCAGGATTACAGCTTGTCCAACGTCACTCCGCCCCTGTCCCCACGCGCACCCGCTGTCGTGCCCGGCTCGCCCCTGCGCGGGACACTGAAGGGCGCGCTGGCCACCCTGGTGCTGCTGTTGCTCGGCTTGCTGTTCTGGCAACTGCTTGACCAACTGCGTGAAACCCAACAGCAACAGCGCCAATACACCATCGACTACACCGCCGATCTCGCCGCCCAAGTCAGCCTGAACATGGCCCTGAACGCGCAAATCGCCCTCAACCTGCTACCGATCGTCGAACAGCCACAAAGTGTCGACGAACAGCAGGCCCTGGTTCGCAAACTCCAGCAATCGTTACCCGAATTGCGCAGCCTGGCACTGCTGAGCCCTTCTGGCCGGGTGCTCAGTGACAGCGCCGCCGACAGCCATGACGCCGACTACCTGAGTGAACTGGTGCGGCGCAGCCGGGCCCAGGCCCATTATTTCAGCAATGCCGAAGACGGCTCCGTGGTGCATCTATTGTTGCACCAGGCCAGCGGCAGCAGCCGTGGCTATTGGGCCCTGCGCCTGACCCCGAATTTTTTCGCCACCCTGACCAAGCAGGCCGATGTGGGGCTGCGCCCGCTGTGGCTGGTGGAAAACCGCCTCAACCAGCAGATCGTCAGCCGCGACGAGAGCCTGCCCTCGAGCAGCCCTACCCATCTGTCGCCGGATGACCTGGAGAACACGGTACTGACCGTGCCCCTGAGCAGCAGCGACTGGCAACTGCGGGGGTTGTTCGACCGTCGCCAGGTGATCGAGCAACTGCTGCCGGCCTTCATCGGCAAGTGCCTGCTGGGCCTGGCGTTTTCGTTGTTGCCGGTGATCGCGCTCTTGAACATGCGTCGGCGCCAGCGACAATTGCACGAAGGTCGGCGGCGTTACCAGGATATTTTCGAAGGCACCGGCGTGGCCCTGTGCGTGCTGGACCTGTCGGGGCTCAAGGCCTTTTTTGAGCGGGCGGGCCTGCACAACGGCGATCAATTACGCGCCTGGCTGCAAACCGCTCACCAACTCGAACAATTGCGCCAGGAAGTTCACGTCACCGAAGTCAACCAGATGGCGTTGAAGCTGCTCAACGTCGACTCCTGTACCCAGGCTTGGCAGTTGCTGGTCGGCAAGGGCACACCAGACAACAACCCCATCGGCTCGAAACTGCTCGAAGCGCTGCTCGACCAACACAAGCAACTGGAACTGGAAATCAAGCTCCAGGACGCCCATGGCCGCGACCAGCACCTGTGGCTGGTGTTGCGCCTGCCGGAAAAACAGCCCGACTATAGCGCGGTCATCCTGAGCATCAGCGACATCACCAGCCGCAAGCTGATCGAACTCTCGCTGCTCGAACGCGAAGGCTTCTGGTCCGACGTGGTGCGCACCGTTCCGGATCATCTCTACGTGCAGGATGTCATCAGCCAGCGGATGATCTTCAGCAACCATCACCTGGGCCAGACCCTGGGGTACGACCGCACCGAACTGCACCAGATGGGCGAGTACTTCTGGGAAATCCTGCTGCACAGCGATGACGCCGATCACTACCACAACCTGCGCCAGGAACAACGGCGGGGCGGGTACACGCAGCTGTTGCAATGCCAATTGCGCTTTCGCCATCGCAATGGCAAATGGCGCTGTTTCGACATTCGCGAACAGGCCCTGGCCCGAGACCGGCATGACCAGGTGACCCGGATCATCGGCGTGGCCAAGGACGTCACCGAGCAGATCGAGGCCAGCGAATCGCTGCGCGACAGCGAGCAACGCTATCGAATGCTCGCCGAAAGCATCAGCGACGTGATCTTCTCCACCGACAACAAGCTTTCGCTCAACTATGTCAGCCCGTCGGTGCAAGCGGTGCTGGGCTACGCCGCCGACTGGATTTTCCAGAACGGCTGGCAATCGATCATCGCCAATCCGCAACAACTGACCGGCATCTACAGCCTGATGGACCGCGTCAGCAAGGCCCTCGACAAGCCCGAGCAACTGGCCGAGCTGCGCAACCAGATGCAGACCCAGCTGTTCCTGTTCGACTGCCTGCGCGCCGATGGGCGCAAGATCCCCATCGAGCTGCGGCTGGTGCTGGTGTGGGATGAACACGGCGCGTTCGAAGGCGTGCTGGGCGTTGGCCGCGACATCAGCCAGCAGCGTCGCGCCGAAAAAGACCTGCGCATGGCCGCCACGGTCTTCGAGCACTCGACCTCGGCGATCCTGATCACCGACCCGGCCGGCTACATTGTCCAGGCCAACGAAGCCTTCAGTCGTGTCAGTGGTTATGCCGTGTCGCAAGTGCTGGACCAGTTGCCCAACATGCTGACCGTGGACGAGCAACAGGAAGCCCACTTGCGCTACGTGCTCAAGCAGTTGCAACAGCACAGCACTTGGGAAGGCGAAGTCTGGCTCAAGCGCCGCAATGGCGAACACTACCCGGCCTGGGTCGGCATCACCGCGGTGCTGGACGATGAAGGCGACTTGGCCAGCTATGTGTGCTTCTTCAGCGACATCAGCGAACGCAAGGCCAGCGAACAGCGCATCCATCGCCTGGCCTATTACGACGCCCTGACCCACCTGCCCAACCGCACGCTGTTCCAGGATCGCCTGCACACCGCGCTGCAATCGGCCGAACGACAAAAGACCTGGGTCGTGCTCATGTTCCTCGACCTCGACCGCTTCAAGCCGATCAACGACTCCCTGGGCCATGCCGCCGGCGACCGGATGCTCAAGGAGATGGCCACCCGCCTGCTCGGCTGTGTCGCCGACGACGACACCGTGGCACGCATGGGCGGCGACGAGTTCACCCTGCTGCTGCAACCCCGCGTCAGTCGTGAAATGGCGCTGAACCGGGCCATCACTGTGGCCGAGCAGATCCTCGCCAGCCTGGTCCGGCCATTCGTGCTCGAAGGCCGCGAGTTTTTCGTCACCGCCAGTATCGGTATCGCCCTGAGCCCCCAGGACGGCAACGAACTGAGCCAGTTGATGAAGAACGCCGACACGGCCATGTATCACGCCAAGGAGCGTGGCAAGAACAACTTCCAGTTCTACCAGGCCGACATGAACGCCAGCGCCCTGGAGCGCCTGGAACTGGAAAGCGACCTGCGCCACGCCTTGGAGCAGAACGAGTTCGTGCTGTATTACCAGCCGCAGTTCAGCGGCGATGGCAAACGTCTGACCGGCGCCGAGGCCCTGCTGCGCTGGCGCCATCCGCGACGTGGTTTGGTGCCGCCAGGGGATTTCATCCCGGTACTCGAAGAGCTCGGGCTGGTGGTGGACGTCGGTGACTGGGTCATCACCGAAGCCTGCCGGCAACTCAGGACCTGGCACCTGGCCAAGGTCCGGGTACCGAAGGTCTCGGTCAACATTTCGGCCCGACAGTTCTCCGATGGCCAGCTGGGCACGCGCATCGCCAATATCCTGCGCAGCACCGGTCTGCCACCGGCCTGCCTGGAGCTGGAACTGACGGAAAGTATCCTGATGCGCGAAGTCAGCGAGGCGATGCAGATCCTCGCCGGGTTGAAAAACCTGGGCCTGAGCATCGCTGTCGATGACTTCGGCACCGGTTATTCATCGCTCAACTACCTCAAGCAATTCCCCATCGACGTGCTGAAGATCGACCGTACCTTCGTCGACGGCCTGCCGTCCGGCGAGCAGGATGCGCAGATCGCCCGGGCAATCATCGCCATGGCCCACAGCCTCAACCTGGCGGTGATCGCCGAGGGCGTCGAGACCCACGAGCAGCTGGATTTCCTGCGCGAGCACGGCTGCGACGAAGTCCAGGGCTACCTGTTCGGCCGGCCGATGCCGGCCAATCGGTTCGAAGCGCAGTTCAGCAATGATGCGTTGTTCATGCTCGACTGAGGTTCTTCGGTGGCTGTAGTGGCCTCATCGCGAGCAAGCTGCTCCCACAGGCACACAGGTCCAAATGTGGGAGCGAGCTTGCTCGCGATGGGGCCCGCCAAGGCGACGCGGAATGGCGCGTGAATCCCATTCGTCCGCGACATGACGCCCTTTCATATGCCTTCCAAAACCGGTTGAGGTAGAATGCCCCCCTTTTCTGCCCCGATCCTTGAGGACCGCCATGTTCAGCCGTGATTTGACTATTGCCAAGTACGACGCCGATCTCTTTGCCGCCATGGAGCAAGAAGCTCAGCGCCAGGAAGAGCACATTGAGCTGATCGCTTCGGAAAACTACACCAGCCCCGCGGTGATGGAAGCTCAAGGCTCGGTACTGACCAACAAGTACGCCGAAGGTTACCCGGGCAAGCGCTACTACGGTGGTTGCGAGTATGTCGACGTGGTCGAGCAACTGGCTATCGACCGCGCCAAGGAACTGTTCGGCGCCGATTACGCCAACGTCCAGCCGCACGCCGGTTCCCAAGCCAACGCCGCCGTGTACCTGGCACTGCTGTCGGCCGGTGACACCATCCTGGGCATGAGCCTGGCCCATGGCGGTCATCTGACCCACGGCGCCAGCGTTTCCTCCTCCGGCAAGCTGTACAACGCCATCCAGTACGGTATCGATGGCAACGGCCTGATCGACTACGACGAAGTCGAGCGCCTGGCCCTCGAGCACAAGCCGAAAATGATCGTGGCCGGTTTCTCCGCTTACTCGCAGATCCTCGACTTCCCGCGTTTCCGTGCAATCGCCGACAAGGTCGGTGCCTACCTGTTCGTCGACATGGCCCACGTGGCCGGCCTGGTCGCCGCGGGCGTCTACCCGAACCCGGTGCCGTTCGCCGACGTGGTCACCACCACCACCCACAAGACCCTGCGCGGTCCACGTGGCGGCCTGATCCTGGCTCGCGCCAATGCCGACATCGAGAAGAAGTTGAACTCCGCCGTCTTCCCGGGCGCCCAGGGTGGCCCGCTGGAGCACGTGATCGCAGCCAAGGCAATCTGCTTCAAGGAAGCGCTGCAGCCTGAGTTCAAGGCTTACCAGCAACAAGTGGTGAAGAACGCCAAGGCCATGGCCGGCGTGTTCATCGAGCGCGGCTTCGATGTGGTGTCCGGCGGTACTGAAAACCACCTGTTCCTGCTCTCGCTGATCAAGCAGGACATCTCCGGCAAAGACGCTGACGCGGCACTGGGCAAGGCGTTCATCACCGTGAACAAGAACTCGGTACCCAACGACCCACGCTCCCCATTCGTCACTTCGGGCCTGCGCTTCGGCACCCCGGCCGTGACCACTCGCGGCTTCAAGGAAGCCGAGTGCAAGGAACTGGCCGGCTGGATCTGCGACATCCTGGCGGACCTGAACAACGAAGCGGTCATCGACGCTGTGCGTGAGAAGGTCAAGGCTATCTGCAAGAAGCTGCCGGTATACGGCGCCTGATCAGCTCGCCAACGCGTAGCCAAGAAGGCCCGCATCGAAAGATGCGGGCCTTTTTTATTGGCATGCAAAACATACGACCAAACAACTAACGACAGCCAGCATTTAACGTCCTGCAATACAGACAACCCCACAAGCGACTAATAACTCAATAAGATCCAATTCGCCTCACCTCAAACTTAATCAACCATCACAGGAGTCAATATTCACATGGACAGTGAACATTCCTTTCATGCAACACTTGATATGTTTAGCGCTCACGTCAACCTACTGGAAAGGCTGCATGGCAAACCCGCGATGGCGACCATCAGTTCTTTCAGCGGTGGATTTTATACCGGCAAACCCCAGACCCAGGACCACTCACACCTGCTTGGCATGCGCGCCGAAGACCCGAAGACGCGCGGCGAGCCATTGCGACTGCATTTCCGGCACACGGCGGGTGGCTATCTGCTGACCATAAAAAACGCCGGCGAGCACTACAACAAACTGCTCAGTAAAAGTTGGTTTGAAGTACTTGGCGCACAAAATCCCAATACTAAAACGCCGACATTTTTTACCCTTATCGATTTTCAACAGAATGTCCTCAAGCCGGAAACCATCAAACCCGGTCACAGCCGTATTTCACTCATGACAGCCGATAGAAAACATGTGGGTGGATTAAGACTGCGGGGCTCGCCTTATCTCTATCTTGCCGAGACGAAAGAACAGTCAAAGGCGACGTTCATTCTGAGCGTCCTCTGAGAAAAAGTACCCGTAGAACATTTTAATGCAAGGCAGGAATAACCCATCTATCCCCCTGTGGCGAGGGGGCTTGCTCCCTCGCCACACTCCTGGGTTCTCTCCTTAACTGACCCACTTAGACATCTGGCGATATTTTTTTCGGGCCGAGAAAGGGCTCAAGCTCAGGGCTTACACCGCAACTGGTAAGACCGGACAAGCCAAATCCTCATCATCGGGCTTGCGTACCCCCGAAAACAGCACCTAGACTGCGCCTGCACTGGACAAACCGGTAAGACCACAATAATGAAGTCCCGACGCCAGCCAGCCTGGCGAAAAGGACACCGAACCAGGAATCCCTCCCATGCTCAAATGGTGCTCGCGGTCGATCTTCCTACAAGTTGTCCTCGGACTGGTGCTTGGCATCGTCTGTGGGCTTACCCTTCCCGAATACTCCGCACAGCTCAAACCCCTTGGCGACGGCTTCATCAAGCTGATCAAGATGCTCATCGGCCTAATCGTTTTCTGCGTGGTGGTCAGCGGCATCTCTGGCGCCGGTGATCTCAAGAAAGTCGGGCGCATCGGCCTCAAATCGGTCATCTACTTCGAAGTCCTCACCACCATCGCCCTGGTCATCGGTCTGGTCCTTGCCTTCAGCACAGGCATTGGCAGCGGCGCGAACATCCATCTGGAGCAGCTCTCCAGCGCGGACGTGAACGATATCGCCCAACGCGGCCAGCACATGGTCACTACCACCCAGTTCCTGATGAACCTGATCCCGAATTCGGTGATCGGAGCGTTCGCGGAAAACAACATCCTGCAAGTGCTGCTGTTCGCCGTGCTGTTCGGCAGTGCGCTGAACCTCGTCGGTGACGCCGCTTCCGGCATCTCGCGGCTGATCAACGAACTCAGCCATGTGATCTTTCGCATCATGGGCATGATCGTACGCCTGGCCCCTATTGGTGTGTTCGGGGCCATTGCCTTCACCACCAGCAAATATGGCCTGGACTCGCTGCAGCACCTGGGCAGCCTCGTCGGCCTGTTCTACCTGACCTGCATCGCCTTCGTCACGCTGATCCTTGGTCTGGTGATGCGTGCGTCGGGCCTGCCGATGCTGCCGTTTCTCAAATACCTGCGCGAAGAGCTGCTGATCGTACTCGGCACCGCTTCGTCCGATGCCGTACTGCCCCAGATCATGCGCAAGCTCGAACACCTAGGGATCGGCAGCTCCACCGTGGGCCTGGTGATTCCAACCGGTTACTCATTCAACCTGGACGGGTTTTCCATCTACCTGACCCTGGCGATTGTCTTTATTGCCAACGCCACCGGTACGCCCTTGGCCCTGAGCGATCTGTTGACCATCCTGCTGGTATCCCTGATCACGTCCAAGGGCGCCCACGGCATTCCCGGCTCGGCGCTGGTGATCCTGGCGGCGACGCTGACCGCGATCCCGGCGATCCCGGTGGTCGGCCTGGTCCTGGTGTTGGCCGTGGACTGGTTCATGGGCATTGGCCGGGCCCTGACCAACCTGATCGGCAACTGTGTGGCGACCGTGGCGATTGCCCGCTGGGAGAAAGACATCGACGTCCCCCGGGCGCGCAAGGTGCTGTCCGGCCAACAAGGCTATACCTTCCAACCCAGAAAACCGGTGGGCAGTGCCCATCACCAGCAATTCTGAAAAATGGCGATGCCGGCCCGAGAGTCGGCATCGCCTGATTGATTTCCAAGGAGTCACATGTGATCAGCTCATCGACCGTCGTCAATTCCGTGGTGGAGAAACTCCGCGCCGCCCTCGCCCGGGGCCAGTGGCGCTCGGGCGACATGCTGCCCGGCCAGCGCGAGTTGGCCGAGCAACTGGGCATCAGCCGGCCAAGCCTGCGTGAGGCGGTGATTGTCCTGGAAACCCTGGGCCTGGTGCGCTCGATGCCCGGCAAAGGCGTCGTGGTGCTGGAGGCCAATCCCGGCGATGCCGTCAGCGAAGGCAGTGCCATGGTCGGCGCGAGCCTGGAAGACCTATTGCAACTGCGCTACACCCTGGAACCCTTTATCGTCGGCCTGGTGGCCCAGTCCATCAGCAGCAAGGATGTCGGCCAGTTGCGCCTGACCCTCATGGACATGCGCGAAGCCCTGGAAGCCAACGACAGCGACGCCTGCGCCAACGCCTACATCGCTTTCCATGAAGAGCTGTTTGCCCTGACGTCCAACCCGATCTTCCAGAACGTGGTCCAGCAGACCAGCAACGCCCTCAAGCAAAGCGCCGATGTATTGCGCAACTCACCCGAGCACCTGGCCGAACGCCTGGAAGAGAACGAAGCCGTGGTCCGTGCCATTCGTGGCAAGAACAGCGCCCAGGCCAGCGCCGAAATGCGTCGGCACATTCTCCGGGAAGGCCAGCGCATGGGCATCGAACTGAATATTCCGGACGACAACCTCGGCACTTGAGCCTGGGCCTGCGGAGACCGCCATGGACACCCTCATTTCCCATCGACACAACCGCAATGTACTCGCCGCCCTGCCCCTGCCCGGCCAGATCGGCAAACCGTCGGTGGACGATATCTACCCGCGGATCTTCGACGCCATCCTCGAACAACGCATTGCCCCGGCCAGCCGCTTCACCGAGGAAAGCCTGGGGGACGTGTTCGGTGTCAGCCGCAGCATCATTCGCCGCGTCCTGGCGCGCCTGTCCCATCAGCAAGTGGTGATATTGCGGCCCAACCACCGGCCACAAGTCGCCGCGCCGGATCTGGAGCAGACGCGGCAGATCCTCCATGCTCGCCGCTTGGCAGAAGAGACCCTGGTGCGCCTGGCCTGCAAGGCGCCGCAACCCAAGGACTTGCAGCACCTGCGCGATCTGGTGGAGCACGAGCGCCAGTGCCTGGACCGCGGCGAGCGTGGCCCGGCGATACGCCTGTCCGGCGAGTTTCACTTGCACCTGGCCGCCATGGCCGGCAACGCGCCGTTGATGCAATTCCTCGGCAGCCTGGTACCCTTGACCTCGTTGGCCCTGGCACGCCACGAGGTCAAGTACCGCAGGCATTGCGCCTGGCAGGAACACTTGGCGATCGTCGACGCGGTGGAAGGCCGCAACGTCAATGAAGCGGCGCGACTGATGGACGAGCACCTGGACCATCTGGAGCAAAAACTGCTGCGGGTCGCAGGCGCGGGATCGTCAAAGTAGCGCGGCTTCGAAGCCAGCGCGGATCTTCTCTTCGGGCAGTTCGTCGGCGATGAACACGATCACGCTTTCCCGGGCTTCGCCGGGCGCCCATTCAGTGTCCCAATCGAAACCGTACAGCTTGAGCACACCCTGGAACACCAGCCTGCGAGGTTCGCCGGCGATGTTCAGCACGCCTTTGTAGCGCAGCAATTGCTTGCCGTGCTCTTCCAGCAACTGGTTCATGAACTCGCTGAGCTTGTCGATATCCAGGGCCTTGTCGGTGCGCAGCACCAGGCTGCTGATGCGATCGCCCGGGGTTGCCTTGCCCACCGGGCGCAGGCTGAACCCTGCGCCCAGGTCCGCATTGAGATTGAAACCGCGAATGTCGAGCAACTCGGCCAGGTCGATCTGGCCGTGTTCAACCACCCTGATCGGTGCCCGTCGGTTGATGCGCGTCAGGCGCTCGCCAAGGGCCTGGACCTGGGCGGCATCCACCAGGTCGGTCTTGCTCAGGAGCAGGCGGTCGGCAAACCCGACCTGGGCCTGGGCGATGGCCTGGGTCAGGTGGATATCGGCGTGGGCCGCGTCCACCAGGGTCAGGATCCCGTCGAGGATGTAGCGCTCGCGCAGGTCCTCATCGATGAAGAAAGTCTGCGCCACCGGGGCCGGGTCGGCCAGGCCGGTGCATTCGATCACCAGGCGGTCGAAGGCGATCTCGCCACTGTCCAGCCGCTCGAGCAACAGGTACAGGGCTTTGGTCAGGTCGGTGTGAATGGTGCAGCACACGCAGCCGTTGGCCAGGGTCATGACTTGCACCGGCTCATCGCCCAACAGTTGGGTGTCGATGCCGGCATCGCTGAATTCATTCTCGATCACGGCGATTTTCAGGCCGTGCTCGGCCTTGAGCAGATGGCGCAACAGCGTGGTCTTGCCGGCGCCGAGGAAGCCGCTGAGGATGGTGACCGGGATGGGAGAGGACAAACTGAATCTCCTTGATGCCTGAAAAGGAAAGCGATTTTGTGGGAGCGAGCCTGCTCGCGAAGGCGTCGGGTCAGTCGACATTATCATTAACTGACGCTCCGCCATCGCGAGCAAGCCCGCTCCCACAAGGGGATCTGTGGCGTAAGCAAATCCTGAGACCACCCCAAAAGCAACTGTGGGAGCGGGCTTGCTCGCGAAAGCGGTGTGTCAGCCACATCAATGGCGACTGACCCGACGCCTTCGCGAGCAAGCCCGCTCCCACAGGGGGTTGGGTTTAGCTCAATTCAACAGCACTTGGGCCCACCCTTGCCACCGTAACGGGCCTCCTGGCGTTCACGAAAGAACGCCTCGTAGTCCATCATCGGTTTGTCCGGGTGCTTGGTTTGCATGTGCTCGACGTAGTTGTCGTAGTCGGGCATGCCGACCATCAGGCGGGCGGCCTGACCGAGGTATTTACCCAGGCGACTCAAGTCATTGAACATCGTTGCAATCCTCTGTCAAGCGTCCGGCAGGGCCTGGAATGGCGCTTCTTTGTCCGTGCGTTCCTTGGTGCCCCAGGCGGCGATGCCGACCTTGAGCGCGTAGAACAGGATGCTGAAGACCACGAACAGGAACAACACCGTCAGCGTCGCGTTGGTGTAGGCATTAAACACCACGTGCTGCATCTGCTCGATGCTCTTGGCCGGGGCCAGGATCTGGCCGGCGGCCAGGGCATCGTTGTATTTGCGCGCCAGGGCCAGGAAGCCGATCGCCGGGTTGGCGTCGAACAGCTTGATCAGGCCCGCGGTGGTGGTGCAGATCAGCAGCCAGGAAGCCGGCAGCAGCGTGACCCAGACGTAGCGCTGGCGCTTCATCTTGATCAGCACCACGGTGGCGAGCATCAGGG